>JBOFGW010000464.1:0-1551 GCA_051649325.1 Burkholderiaceae bacterium
CGGCCACACCAAAACAGGATGAACGCAGCAATGAATGCGCTTTGCGAGGCACACCACGCCGCGCCTAAGCCTAACCCCAAGCCCAGCGCAGTGATCGCCAGCGGTGGTACCGGCGCGAGTACGCGCGTGGCCGCCGCGAGCGCGCGATCTTTAGTGTGGCGAAGTGAGGTGTCAAACATGCGCAATAGATTTCGTTGTGCTTGTCTCGTTCGTTACGCGAAATTGAGAATCAAGCGCCGATTCTGCTTGCCTTTGTTTTCAATCTTCGCAACTACCACAGGCCCGATCTCGCTCGTGTTGGCTACATGCGTGCCACCGCAAGGCTGCAGATCCACATCGTCTCCTATCTGCAGCAGACGTACTTTGCCTAACCCCATCGGCGGCTTCACGCTCATGGTGCGCACAAGCTCAGGGCGGGCTTGCATTTCTTCGTCCGTGATCCATATCGTACCTACGGCGCAACTGCGCTCGATCAATGCATTGAGCCCGGCTTCAATCTTGGCTTTATCCATCGCGTCTGCCGGTAAATCAAAGTCTAGGCGCGCTTTCGTGGCATCGAGCGCACCGCCCGTGACCGCAGCATCTTTCAGCACTGCGCAGAGTAAATGCAAAGCAGTGTGGTAACGCATGTGCGCGTAACGGCGCTCCCAGTTGAGCGTGAGCGTAGTGGTGTCGCCCACTTGAACGCCGACAAGCGCGCCCGGTGCCACTTTGTGCAGGATGGTCTCCGGCGTTTCGCCTTTGCGGGTGTCGATGATGTCCACACTGCGCCCGCCACCTAGCGTGATAGTGCCGATATCGCCAGGTTGGCCGCCGCCATTCGGGTAGAACACCGTCGCGTCGGTCTCAAACCCATCTTCGTAGAGCGCGATAACCTGTGCAGAGCAAGTCTTTAGATACGCATCTTCGCGAAACAGCGCACGCGTACTCATCGGCTCGCCACGCCTTTATTGGCCAACGCGTCGGCGCGGTTGTTGCCTTCATTGCTGGCGTGGCCCTTGACCCATTGCCAATCCACCTGATGGGGTGCGCGGGCCGCGTCGAGCGCTTGCCAGAGATCGGCGTTTTTCACAGGCTTTTTATCTGCCGTGCGCCAACCGTTGCGTTTCCAGTTCATCATCCAGTTTGTAATGCCTTGCATGACGTAGGTACTATCGGTATAGAGCGTCACTTTGCACGGTCGGGTCAGCGCGCGCAAGCCCTCGATCGCCGCAGTGAGTTCCATCCGGTTGTTGGTGGTTTGCGCTTCGCCACCGAACAACTCTCGCTCATTGTCGCCCGCACGCAAGAGCACGCCCCAACCGCCAGGGCCGGGGTTGCCCTTGCAGGCGCCATCGGTGTACATCGTGACATCAGTGGTCATGTGTGTGATTTTGTGTGTTGTGCGTGAAGTGCGCGGCAACGGCTGCGCGCCGCCGCCGCGTTTTCTCGCTCCATTCGGGCCGGATCAAGCGTACGTTCGCCACACGTTTGACCGCATGCAAATAGTATGTGCCGCCCGCGATGGGCCACCAGCGATCGCCCGCAGAATCTAACCACTGCACGCGTTTG
>JBOFGW010000465.1:0-1763 GCA_051649325.1 Burkholderiaceae bacterium
AGTTCATAGCGCGGTGCCCGCACGTTGACCAGCCCTCTAAGCCGCCAAAGTTGAACAGCGATGCGGCGGGTTTCGGCCAAAAGCTGTTTGAGCGCAGCGAGTTCTTTTGGCCGCGCCGCAGCGATGTTCAACTTTGGGAACCCGAAGGGCGGCTTAGCGGGCGCGCCTTTCTTTGCTTACTTTCTTTGGCAAGACAAAGAAAGTAAGTTGCCGCCGGGCAACCCCCGGCAAGTTTTTGCGTACTTCTACATCACGCAGGAGTTTTCACCCTCACCCTACCCTCTCCCTTAAAGGGAGAAGACCCCGTCACTTATTTGGCCATCGCAAGCGCGCGCCGCCGCTCGCGCACGCCGGTCGCCAACGTATCCAGCACCTTCACCGAATCTTCCCAGCTAATACACGCATCGGTAATCGACTGACCATAGGCGAGCTCCTTGCCAGGCACCAGATCTTGCCGGCCAGCAACCAAATGGCTTTCGACCATCACACCCATGATGCGCGAGTCGCCGCGCGCCAGTTGCCCGGCCACATCGGCCGACACGCCAATCTGATTCTCATGCTTCTTGCTGCTGTTAGCGTGGCTGCAGTCGATCATCAAGCGCTGCGCAAGGCCCGCCTTGCCAATCTCTTCGCCTGCCGCTTGCACGCTGGCTGCGTCGTAGTTGGGCGCTTTGCCGCCGCGCAAAATGACGTGGCAGTCTTCATTGCCCTTAGTCTGCACAATCGCGCTGTGGCCGCCTTTGGTGACAGACAGAAAATGGTGTGGATGCTGCGCGGCTTTGATCGCATCCACCGCAATCTTGATGTTGCCATCCGTGCCGTTTTTGAACCCCACCGGGCAAGAGAGGCCGCTGGCCAGCTCGCGGTGCGTCTGGCTCTCCGTCGTGCGCGCGCCAATCGCGCCCCAGGCAATTAGGTCGGCCAGGTATTGCGGACTGATCATGTCCAGGTATTCGGTGGCGGCGGGCAGGCCGCTTTCATTGATATCCAAGAGCAGTTCGCGCGCGGTGCGCAGGCCTTTGTTGATGTCAAAACTGTTGTCGAGATCTGGGTCATTGATCATGCCCTTCCAGCCCACCGTGGTGCGTGGTTTTTCAAAATACACACGCATGACCACTTCCAAGTCATTCGCGAGGCGTTTGCGTTCGCCGGCCAGACGCTTTGCATATTCGCGCGCAGACTTTGGATCATGCACCGAGCACGGCCCGATGATGACGAGCAATCGGTCGTCCTGCCCGTGCAAGATGCGGTGCTGCGCGTTGCGGCTTGTCGCCACCACGTCGCTGGCTTTCTCTGTGCAGGGAAACTCGCGCAGCAGGTGCGAAGGCGGCGTAAGTTCGCGGATTCCGGCGATGCGTAAGTCGTCTGTCTGGTGCGGCATGGCTGTCTTTTCCTGAGCGTTTGTTGTTTGGTTGAGCACAAAACAAAACCGCCGGGGCTTTTGGCGCCCGGCGGTTTTGTGAGATTGGGTGATTCGCGTTACTGCGCGCTCGCCTCTCTCACCGCCGGGGCGGGGAAAGAATAAAAATAAAAGAAGAAAAAGCTGGCACGCGAGAACATGAGGTGAATCCTATCCGGGAAAACGCAGATTGGCAAATTGACTGCGGTTTACAGGCAACTACGCAGCATTCATGCGGGTTTTGGAGCAAAAATGGCTCAAAACCCTCATGTATATTGCGTCCGCGATTTCGAATTCTCTTTTTCTAAGCACTTACACATCGACTCCTCCCCCTTCAAGGGGGAGGTTGGGAGGGGGATGGGTT
>JBOFGW010000466.1:0-1627 GCA_051649325.1 Burkholderiaceae bacterium
GGCACAATGTCACCATAGCCCACCGTGGCCGCGGTGGTAAATGCAAGCCACAGCCCGTCTGCAAGC
Organism: Burkholderiaceae bacterium; assembly: GCA_051649325.1. Lineage (GTDB taxonomy): Bacteria > Pseudomonadota > Gammaproteobacteria > Burkholderiales > Burkholderiaceae_C > JBJOQV01. The sequence goes on from JBOFGW010000466.1 coordinate 67, forward strand.
GACGTAGCGCGCGGCTCCAATATCCAGAACCCCACTCCGCCCGCGCCCAGAATTAGCACGCACAGCACGAGCGAATAGACAAACCCACGGCGGGTGATAAAGCGTGTACGGCGCAATTTGGCTGACATGGTCCTACTTTAGCGCGGGCTGGCATCAGCGTGAATTGATGCGCCGCAAACCGCCATCTGCGTTTATGCAGTAACAGCCCGGCCTTGCCGCATACCCAGCCACTCGTTAAACGCCAGTGCGCCAAGCACCATCGCACCGCCAATCAGCGTGGTCTTGCCGGGCTGCTCACCTACCAGGAACCACGCCCAGACGATGCCGAAAATCACTTCGAGCAGCGCAAGCAGCGCTGTTTCTGGCGCAGACAAGTGCCGTGCCGCGCGCACCAGCAGCACACACGGAATGCCCAGTTGCACGACACCTAGCAGCGTGAGCCAGGCCAGATCGTGCGCCGATGCATTTACCGGCCACGCGAGCGGCAACATAACGAGTGCGGAAATAATGCCGCCGATCATCACTGCGGCGGAGAAATCTACAGCCTTGCCACTGCGTTGGTACATCACCAGATTGATGGCGGAAAAGATAGGGATGCCCAGTGCAACCAGCACGCCAATCATGTGCTTGCCCGAAAGCCCCGCCACATCCACCGCATACATCAGCGTGATGCCGCACGCGGCAACAAAAATCGCAAACCACGTGCGCGTAGGAATCGCCTTACGCAGCACCACCCAGGCCAGCAGCGCAGTGAATACCGGCCCGAGGCTTTGCGTGATCAACACGTTGGCCACACTGGTGAGCGACAGCGCCATCATGAAGCACGAGAACATCACCGCCCAGCACACGCCCGACACCCACAGCGGCCAGCCCGCATGCGCGATGCGCTGCCAGGCATCTTTGCCTTGCGCCGCAGCCAGATAGATGGCCACAGTGAGTGCGGCAATCAGGCTGCGCCAGAAGGTGATCTCAAAGCCCGCCGCGTTTTCCAGCTTGCGCGTGACCACACCGCCAATGCTCCACATCAGTGTGCAGGCAAGCATGAGCCATAGCGCGTTGCGGTGTTCGTGGGAGGTTCTTGTGACCAAGATAGATAGAGATTAAAGAGCGACTACGCAATATTGGTGCGGGCTTTGGGGCATTTTTGGCTGGAGAGGCGCATGGATATTGCGTAGTTGATGTATGAATACCTACTCTTTAGGCACTGTCGTCCCGGCGCAGGCCGGGATCCAATTTGCTTCGAAAGCCATCAGCCCTTGAAAGAAACTGGATCCCGGCCTGCGCCGGGATGGCAGCTCGAAGGGTCTCGTTCAAACAGTTAAGTTTTCCAATGAATTATGCAGCTTCGCGCATCGCCTTCTTGCGCTCATGTTCTTTCAAATGACGCTTGCGCAGCCGGATATTCTTCGGCGTCACTTCCACCAGCTCATCGTCAGAAATAAACTCTACCGCATACTCGAGCGTGAGCTGAATCGGCGGCACGAGCCGTACAGCTTCATCGGTGCCGCTGGCGCGCACGTTGGTAAGCTGTTTGCCTTTGATGGGGTTCACCACCAAATCA
>JBOFGW010000467.1:0-3226 GCA_051649325.1 Burkholderiaceae bacterium
GATCGAACGACTGCTCTCGCCACTGATCGGAGACGCATGAGCATTCGTTCGTTAAGGGCAGTCGTGGCTGCAGCCGATCTCGGACACTTCGGTCGCGCCGCGTACCAATTAGGGGTGCCGCAAGCCACGTTGTCCGACCAAATTGCATTGCTTGAGGCACAGATCGGGTGCCTGCTATTTCGGCGCGATGCACGCAAAGTGAGCCTTACGGCAGCAGGATCGGCATTTGTGCGCGATGTACGCCCGGCGCTGACCTTGATCGAAGGCGCGACCGACAACGCATTGCGCATTGCTCGTGGTGAACAGGGGCAGCTGCGCGTGGCCGCATGCTCGGCGGCAATGCTCGATATGGTACCCGCGTTGCTGCAACGGTTGGCCCGGTCGCACCCTGGGTTATCGGTGTTGCTCGAAGAGCGCAGCTCGTTTGAGGTCGAACAGCGTTTGCTCAGCGGCGATGTGGAACTCGGGTTGTTGCATCCGCCGCTTCTGCATCCGGGGTTACGCAGCGTGTCGCTGCGAGATACACCCATGGTGCTGGCAATGCCGGTCAACCACCGTTTGGCTGCGCGCGAGGTGGTTGCAGTACCGGAGCTGCAGGGCGAACACTTATTGCTGCCTCCGCGCCAAAGTGCCCCCCATCTTTGTCAACGTATTGAGGGGCTGCTGACGCGCGAGGGCATATCGTGCACCACCGAAGAACGTAACTGCGTGCCTGGCTCTCTGTTGAGCGTGGTCGCCGCTGGGCGGGGTGTTGCATTTGTACCAGGCTCAGTGGTGCAGGCCGGGCGCGACGGCGTCGCGTTTCGGCCCCTTAAAGGCGACCCGCTAAGTCTGGGACTTGCGCTGGCTTGGCGTGCGGGTACTCAGAGCGCGGCAATGCAAGCTGCAATAGCAGCTGCGTCATGATGTGGTTTGTAAATACCTGATCATGAACTTCAATTCCGGCTACTCAGCAGAAAGACGCCTGCTACTCGTCGCGCTTGCCAGTTGGGCTTTACCCAGCACTGGGATCGCTCACCATGGCTGGGGCCGTTACATCGGAGACCGGCCGTGGTTTCTCGAGGCTGTCTTGACGGCGGTGACATGGCAGAACCCCCACCCAACGATCACGATCGAAGTTGCGCAACCTACGCAAGGCAGGCCATGGGACACATGGCAGCCACCCCAGGCGATGCACGATCTAGGGATCGCTGCTTCACTTCGCGCTACGACCTCGCCACCCGAGGTGCGTGGTAGTTGGCGAGTCGAATTCGGGTCGTTGTGGCGGCAGGAGGGATTAGGGTTTGACCGACCGCCCGCACTCGGCGAACGGATGGAACTGATTGCAGTGCGCCACTGCGACGCAAAGCGCCGCGAGCTGCGAGCGTTACTGCTGCGCTGGAATGGCAAGTTAATACAACAGCAAAGCCACCGACTGCCTACTGCATGTTCTGGGCAGCAAACTGGATAAGGATGCAGGATTGCAGCTCTGAACGGGTGAGTACTGACGCTGATTTGTAAACTCGCGCCTCAACATCCCATGCTACGCGGCCCTCTAGGCAAGGGGTTTGAAGAGGTCCGTGAAGACAGGGCTAGCAACCTTCTCGCGCTAGACGACCCTGTGTGCAAGGGATCCGCCGCTCGATTTCTCAGCGATATCCATAAGCCTTTCTGGTGGCTTGTCCCTGAAAAGCTCATGGGTACTGCGCATTAATGATCTATACACTGCTGCTGCATTGCAAACAGCACGGAACCGTGCTCACGGAGGTCAGGCCACCGCGTTATGCCGGACAGCCCGCCACTTCAGTTTGAACTCTGCCGGTACGTACAACTACCCGCCCCCCAGGCAACATCATCCACTGCCCCCGCAATTGGTGCGGCGCGTCACAATTGCGCAAGGCAATGATTGAAAGCGATTGGCCAGCTTTGATCTGGTCCTCCAGCTCAAGAAATACACGAACGGGCGGAAATTCAACCGTGCGCGTTTGGTTGGCATCTTCTCGCCGAACGACGAGCCGATTTGCAAACTCTTCGCTTTGAGGCAAATCGCGCGGCGGCGCATCCACGGAGGCAACGCGCAGCTGTAGTACAGGATGCGGCATGCCCCAGCGGCTGGAAACCACCGCTCCAGACAAATAGATCGGCTTGCTTGTGTCGTAGCGGCCACCGAATCCATGATGCGCGCGCGCAAAGCCTGGTATTGTCAGCAGCGCTGCTAGTCCAAGTAGCGCATTACGTCGGCCAGTTACATGCATAGCGCTATCCTTTGGTGCTCAAAAACTTGTCCATCGCAGGAAAGAAGATATCCGGCCGTTCACGATACGCAGGATGCGTCGCGCTAGGCATTACGAGGAGCTGGGCGTTCTTGATTTTGCTTTTGGCAACTGCCGCATCGGTAACTGAGAGAAAAGGGTCTCGATCGCCAACCGCAATCAGCACTGGCTGACCAATTTGTTCAATCGATGCCTCTGGATGACCGGTTGGCCCGGCATCTTTCCACATCGGTATCACTGAGCGCATAAGTCGGTCAAAGTCTCTGTCAGGATTCAGTCGATCGTAGTCATCCACGATGAATTTAAAGTCTCCTGCGGACAATGATTTGCGGTTCCAACTGTCGAATGTCGGCCACATGCCACGGCCGTTTTCAGCTGACCAGCGCGCCCCAATCGTAATGAGCTGAGTGACGCGTGAATCTGCGCGAGCAGCCAAGCGATAACCGACAATACCGCCATCAGAAAAACCAATGACCGGGCAACGTGCAATCTCCAGAGTATCGAGCACTGCATGCGCATCCATCTCCTGCGCTTGGTAAGTCAGCTCAGTGCCCATGGTGGACCTGCCCATCCCCCGCGTGTCAATCAATACTACACGCCTGCCTTTCAACACAAGATGGCGACGCAAACCATCAAACCAGCCCATGTGTCCTAGTCCGCCGTGCAGTAGCAAGATCGGGGCTCCCCGCCCGTGAATTTCTACATACAACCGCGCGTCTGCGCGGGTGACGGAACGGCCGTAACCGCGCGGTTTCTGCGCTATTGCATTGGCGCTTAAGCCCGCCAGCGCGATTGCTGAGCCGGCAAGTAAGGTTCTGCGAGTGACAAGTTTCATAGGCCAGATCAAAGACTGATTATCGGGTGCACAGTGTTAGTTGCGGGTTAGGTCTGCGAGTCGATCACGCGATACTTCTGGCATGAACGAAATACTTGGGTCCAGTGTCGCGACTGGAAAGCGCTCTACCGTTGGCCGA
>JBOFGW010000468.1:0-4695 GCA_051649325.1 Burkholderiaceae bacterium
GGGCCACAAAGGCTATGAATGTGTGGCGGACAAAGTGGCCTGCACCGAAGTGCGCCTGGCCCACGCCGGGCATGAATTTGTGCAAGGCGGTGCATTCCGGCAAGAAGGTAGCTGGCGCTACGCCAACCCCTATGTGCGCATGGCAGAAGACACCTTAATTCGCGCCGAACGCGAAGCCGATGCGTGCAGCCCGCCGCCAGTGGTCGCTGCCGCGCCTGTGGTCGAGCGGCGTGTGGTAACCGAGGTTGCAGAAGTGCCGCTGATTGTGCTGTTCAACTTTGACAAGCACACCGAGGCCGACATCCGCAGCTTCACCCGCGCAACCCTAGACCGCACCATCGCACGCATCAAAAGCGGTGAGCTGCGCCCCACCAGCATTGAAGTCATCGGCCACGCCGACCGGTTGGGCGACGATGCCTACAACCTGAATCTGGCTTCGCGCCGCGCCGCCACGGTGAGCAACGTGCTGACCCGCGCCGGCATTGACCCTGCAATCATCCGTGCAGGCAGCAAAGGCGACAACGACCAGGTGGAAGCCTGCCGCGGAAAGTTTGCCTCACAGGCGGAAGAGCGTGAATGCCTGCTGCCCAACCGCCGCGTCGAGGTGCGTGTGATCTCGGCAGCGACAGTTTCAAAATAGAGTACGCATTATCCATGCGGGTTTTCAGGCAAAAATGCTTGGAAAAGCTCATGAATACTGCGTACCGCTTCTCTGCTGAATAGTGTTCTATCGCGTTGCTGCTTGTTTGGCTGCGATGTCAATATCTACGTAGCGCCAGAAACTAGCCTGCGCAAACGGATGCACTTGGTAGCCCACTACCCACGGGTGTGCTAGATACACGGCAACCCTGTGCACATGAGGCTTCATCGGCACATAGGCCGCCAGCAATTGGTTCGCTTGATTGAGCAGCGCTTGCCGCTGCGCACCGTCCGGCAAATCGCGCTGCTGCAGCATCAGCGCGTTGTAAGCAGGCAGATCAAAGCGGCTGGTGTTGGCGCCGCCGACAGATGCGCCGTCAGCCAGGGCGAACATGGCCTCGGGGTTGGGCGAACCCAATAGAAAGGCTTGAGACCACATGCTGTAGTTGCCGGCGCGCACATTGCTCATCTGGGCGGGAAACAGCCCCGGTTCAAACTGCACCCGCAGGCCAATCGCGCGCAACGCACGTTCCCACTGCTCGTTGTATGCGCGGATACTGACTTCACTCGTGGTCGAAAACCTGAGTATCAAGGGTGCGCCTTGCGGCGTTTCGCGCCAACCATCGCCGTCGCGATCGATGTAGCCAAACATATCCAGCAGCGCTTTTGCTTTAGCCGGGTCGTATTCACCAATCGGGCTAGCTGGCGTTAGATCGTGGCCTGTAGTGGTAGGCGCAAAAAAGCCGCGAGCGGGCACGGCCAAACCTTTGCGTATCAGGCGGATTTCCATCGCTGTGTCGTAAGCCAGCGCGATGGCGCGGCGCAATGCGACTTTTTCAGGCGTATAGCCGCCCACGAGCGGGTCTTCCATATTGAACTGGGTGTAGATCAGGTCGGGCTGAGCCAGGCGCTGCATGCGGATGCCCCGCTTGGCCAGCACCGGAGTAAGCCCGCCTGCGGAGACCGCCTGCGCCGCAAACTCGCCAGGCAGTGTGATGGTGTCCAAGCCACCGTTCAGAAACGTAAGCCAGCGCGGCTGCGCTTCCTGCACGATGGACAGCTCAACTCGGTCCAGCAAAGGCAGGCGTTTGCCCGCCAGCGCTTTGGCCATTTGTTGCCCGGCCGCGTTGTCGGCTGCAGGCTGCGCGTCGAAGATTTGTTCACGAAACGACGGATTGCGCTCAAGCACAATTTTCAACCCACGCTGCCACTGCACTAGCTTGAACGGCCCGGTGCCCACGGGGTGCGCCATGATGTCTTGGCCGTAGCGCTGCACCACCTCCCTCGCCATGGCTGCGGTGCTGGCACCGGCGAAGTTTTCGGCAAAACGTGGCCGCGGCTGCGCGAGTTTGATGCGCAGCGTGTAGCGGTCTAGTACCTTCAATCCCTCCACCGGAGCGTCATAGTCAAAGCTCTTGCCCGGTTCTTGTGCGGCTTTGCGTAGCTGCGCCAGCCCAAGAATTTGGTCTTGCTCTAAGTCGGCCGCAAAAGGGCTGCGCCACTGCGGATCATGGATGCGCTTGAGCATGTACGCAAAATCTTCAGCAACCACTTCGCGTCGTTGACCCTTAAAGGCTGGGTCATCGGCAAAGTAAATGCCTGGCCGGATACGGAATGTGAAGGTAGTGAAGTTATCCGTCACCTCGGGCAATGCCTGTGCAACCAAGGGCCGCAGTACCGCTGGCCGCGCAAGATAATCGTAGGTGAGCAGCGACTCGAAAATGTTACTGGTCACCGTGCGCGAATAAATGTCGCTGATCTGCACCGGATCAAAACCAACCTCGGCCGCTGGCAGCGCGTAACGCAATACCTTGGTAGAGGCGGCGTGATGCGCTTGATCCGGGTCTGACGAGCGCGCGCAGCCAAGCGCTAGCAGGCATGCGAGCAGAACAATCAGTCGATGTAACGGGGCGCGTGGCATATTCGGCGCATGCTAGCCGCATATGCCACGCTTGCGCATGCCTTAAAAAGTGTACTCGCAGTATCCATGAGGATTTTCAGGCAAAAGTGCTTCAAAAAGCGCATGGATATTGCGTAGACTACTTTGGAGTCATGCGAATGGCGCCGTCCAAACGGATCGTCTCGCCATTGAGCATATCGTTGGTAATCACCTGATTCACGAGCTTGGCGTAGTCCTCTGGTTTGCCCAGCCGCGACGGAAACGGCACGCTGGCTGCGAGTGCGTCTTGCACTTCTTGCGGCATGCCAAACAGCATTGGCGTGCCGAAAATCCCTGGCGCAATCGTCACGCAGCGCACGCCGTTACGGGCCAGGTCGCGGGCGATCGGCAGCGTCATACCCACCACGCCGCCTTTGGATGCTGCATACGCCGCTTGGCCGATCTGGCCGTCATACGCTGCGACGGATGCGGTGTTGATCAGCACGCCGCGCTCCCCGGTGGATTCTGCCTCGTTCTTGCACATTGCTTCCGCCGCGAGGCGGATCATGTTGAAGGTGCCGATCAAGTTGACCGTGATGGTCTTGGCAAATGCCGCTAGCGGCAGCGCGCCGTCTTTGCCCACGGTCTTGCCGGCGGTGGCGATGCCCGCGCAGTTCACCAGGCCCATCAACTTGCCTAGCGACGTTGCAGCCGCAACCACAGCCTGGCCATCGGCTTCAGAGGTCACATCGCACTTGACGAAGGTTTGATTCAGCTCACGCGCCAGCGCGTGGCCTTTTTCAACCTGCACATCCGCAATCACTACCTTGCCGCCTGCGCCCGCAATCATGCGTGCCGCGCCTTCACCCAGGCCCGATGCGCCGCCGGTAACGATGAATACTTTTCCTGCGATTTCCATAGTGTTTCCCTTTGCTTGACGTATACGTCAATTGTAAGGGCGCGGTGAGCGGCGGTGCTTTTCAGCAGTTTGAAGGATGCGCCAGTCCGTTCAGCGCTTCTAGGATGAAGCAGCACATCACACAGGTTGGGAAAGGGCATAGCGATGCGATATCAGTTCGCGATTCTAAGTTTGGCAGTGCTTCCACTGCTCGCGTGGGCGCAAGCCGCAAAACTGGTGACCGAGTTCCCGGCTTCCGCCGTTCCAATGGCGCAGGACGATGCGGCCAAGACGTTCACTGACAAGGTGGCGAGCTTTACTGCGGCCGATGGCTGGGGGCTGCGTGTGCAGTACAAGAGCAACGGCTACTTTTTCTTCAACACCTCAACCGGCCAGCGCGGGTCTGGCACCTGGGTCATCAAGGACTCAAAAATCTGCACCAAGGTGCAGGGCGATACGCAAGAAAGCTGCAACGAACTGCGGCGCGATGCCGGGCGCGTACTGCTCAAGCGCTCATCCAACGGCGAGGTGGTGGAGTTGAAGTTCGCTGAATAGCGTTGTCTTTTGCAATAAAAAAGGGCGCTCGAAGCGCCCTTTTTCTTAAAGCAGCAACGCGGTTACTTGAGAATTACCTCAACCCGCCGCGCTTCTTTGTTATCGCCGCCACCTTCAACCACGATTGGCTTTTCCAGCGTGAAGCGATCTTCTGGCACGCCGGCAGCCTTGATGACGTCACGTACGCTCTTGGCGCGGTTCTTGGCCAGCTCTTCGTTGGCGGCCGGATCACCGGTCTTGTCGTGATAGCCGCTGATCACCAGCTTAGCCGTTGGGTTGGCCATGGCCTTGTCGATCAAGGGTTTGATCACATCCTTCGCGTTTGCCGGCGCTGCTGCTTGGCCAGAGGCAAAGTACAGCTTGGCCTTGCCCGTGGTGGCATCCCACACTGCCATCGCTGCGGCATCTGCTGCCTTAGCGTCGGCTGAAGCGACTGCAGCAGCAGCTACCGGCGCAGCAGCGGCTACTACAGGTGCCGTTGCAGGCGCTGCGGCAGGCGGCTCAGCAGCCTTGGGCGGCAGCGGTTGCGGGTTGAGCGCCACCGTGTCCGCTTTGCTGCTATGCGCTGCACCAGCACCTGCGCCGCCAACCAGCCAGCCGGTTGCAGGCAGAATCGGCACGATCAGCAGGGCAACGATGTTGATGATCTTGATCAGCGGATTCACCGCCGGGCCGGCCGTATCTTTATATGGATCGCCCACCGTATCGCCGGTCACCGCAGCCT
>JBOFGW010000469.1:0-2325 GCA_051649325.1 Burkholderiaceae bacterium
AGCGTGAGGTGATAAGTCATCTCGATAATCATGATCACCCCCAGGCACGCCAAAAACCCGCCGATGATCACACCCAAATACGGATCGAGCAGGCGTTTGAATTTGCCGAAACTCATCACCCGCAAGTTCATCAAAATCAAACTGGATACGCCGCCGGGCGCGTACAGCACCATCATCACAAAGAAGATGCCCAGGTAAAACTGCCAGGCCTTGGTGAACTCTGAAAGCGCAACCGCAAAAAAGATAAAGATGATCGCGCCTAGAATCGGGCCAAAGAAAAACAGCGCGCCGCCGATGAACACGGCTAGCAGCACACCGCCGGAGCGAATGGCAGACACGTTCTCTGCAGACACAATTTCAAAATTAATCGCTGCCAGCCCGCCGGAAATACCGGCAAAGAAACTGGAGATAATCAGCACGTACCAACGCACGCGCTGCGTGTTGTAGCCCATGAATTCCACGCGCTCGGGATTGTCCCGCACGGCATTGGCCATGCGGCCCAGCGGCGTTTGTGTAAAGGCAAACATGGCCGCAATACAAATGATGCACCACACTGCCACCAGGTAATACACCTGAATGCTCGGGCCATAGGTAATACCAAAGAACGGCTCGCCCACCACCCGGTTGCCTTTGATGCCGCCTTCACCGCCGAAGAACGGCTCAAACGGCACCATGAAGGCGCACACGTACACCAGCTCCACAATGCCCAGCGTGATCATGGCAAAGGGCGTACCGGATTTTTTGGTGGTCACGTATCCAAACAGCACACCAAAAAACGCGCCGGCCAGCCCGCCGACCAACGGCAGCAACGTCACCGGGATCGGTAAAGTCCCTTTAGTAATCATATTCAGCGCGTGGATGGCGCAATACGCCCCAAGCCCCGAGTAGACCGCGTGCCCAAACGACAGCATGCCCGCTTGACCCAGCAGCATGTTGTACGACAGTGCAAAGATGATGAACGTGCCCATCTGCGTAAGCAGAGAGACAGCAAACCCCTGGCTGAATACAACAGGCGCAAAGATAAACACCAGCGCTGTAAAGCCCCAGATAAACCAGCGGCCAAAATTAACCGGCTTGAATTTCAAAACATCTTTTGCCATGGCTTAACCCTCCCGCGTGCCCATGAGCCCGCGCGGACGGAAAATCAGGATCAACACCAACAGCAGATAAGGCAGCACCGGTGCTACTTGTGAAATGCTCAACTTGAGAAGCTCCGAAGACGCGATCGATGACGCATCGGTCAGGCCAAGGCCAACCACTGCGTCGCCAATCGATGCCTCGGCCTTGACGGCAAAGTTGGTGAGCAGGCCGATCAAAAGCGACGCAATGAACGCGCCGGCCAATGACCCCATTCCGCCCACTACGATCACCACGAAGATGATTGACCCCAGCGTGGCAGCCATAGACGGTTCAGTCACAAACGCAGGGCCGCCGATCACTCCAGCCAACCCCGCCAGCGCACAGCCGCCGCCAAACACCAGCATAAACACACGCGGAACATTGTGGCCGAGTGCTTCCGCCGTATCTGGATGGGTAAGCGCCGCCTGGATCACAAGGCCAATGCGTGTTTTCTTCAGTACCAGCCACAACATGCCCAGCATGACGATAGCCACCACCATGATGAAGGTGCGGTAGGTCGCAAACGTGAATCCGAACGACTGTAACCACTGCACCGGCCCATCCAAAGACGCCGGCACGCGGTACGGCACCGCCGCCCTGCCCCAAATCACTTGCACCAACTCAACAATGATGAAAGACAGACCAAAGGTAAACAGCAGTTCCGGCACATGGCCGAACTTATGTACTTTGCGTAGGCCATAACGCTCTACGATCGCGCCCAGAACCCCCACCAAGAGCGGCGCAAGCACAAGCGCAATCCAGAAACCGGCTTCAGCGCCGAACCAGCCTGTCATCCACTTGCCGATCTGGTACGCAAAGTACGCGCCGATCATGTAGAAGCTCGCATGTGCAAAGTTCAGCACACCCATCATCGAGAAAATCAGTGTGAGCCCTGAAGAAAGCATGAACAGCAGCAGACCATAGGAGATGCCGTTAAGCATCGAGATCACAAACGTATTGCTATCCATGCGCCGGCCATCCAAATTGATTTGCTGTGCGCGGTGAGTGTGCCATGCGGCTGCCTCCCAGAGTTTTTTGTATTTGGCGAACAATACCCGCAGAAGGCCGGTGCAAGCAACCGCACCAACGGCCCATCAACTACCGCACCAAGAGATGTTCTTGCGTCCACACGAAAAAACCCGCGATGGCGGGCAGCCAGCGCGGGTTTTTGACTGAAGCAAGCCTTAAGATTTGGCCGGGCGCTTC
>JBOFGW010000470.1:0-7182 GCA_051649325.1 Burkholderiaceae bacterium
TTGGCCGGCTGCGCTCATCAAGCGGCGCGAGGAGACAGGGGACGCGCCGCCGATGTAAACAACACCTTTACTTAAACCCCACCTTGTCCAGCAGCTTTTGCGCAACCACTGTGCGCGGCGCAATCGCAGACACCGCCAGATCATCCGCCTTGAATTTGCCGAGCGATTCCAGCTCGGCATTTTTGATTGCCACGCCTTTTACCGTCGGCCACTCGTTGTTGCCGTTGGCAAAGTAGGCTTGCGCTTCATCGCTGGCCAGATATTCCAAAAACTTGATGGCGTTGGCGCGGTTGGGCGCGTTCTTGGCCACTGCGCCGCCCGATAGATTCATGTGCGCGCCGTTACCGGTTTGGTCTGGCCACACAAAGCCCACTTTGCTGATGACTTCTTTATCTTCCGGCTTGGTGCTCTTGAGCAGGCGCACCCAGTAATAGGTGTTGGTCACGGCAATGCCGCATTCACCGCTGGCCACGGCGCGAATCTGGTCTGTGTCGCCACCCTTGGGCGCGCGCGCCATGTTCTCCACCATGCCTTTGAGCGCGGTTTCGGTGGCTGCTTCACTGCCGCGTGCGATCATTGATCCAAATAGCGACAGGTTGTACGGATGGCTGCCGCTGCGGATGCACAGCTTGCCTTTGTTCTTGGGGTCGGCCAGCTCGGCGTAGGTATCTACGTCCTGCGGCTTGACGGTGGCCTTGTTGTACACCATCACCCGTGCGCGGCTTGAAAAGCCAAACCAGCTATTGTCTTGCGCGCGGAACTGCGCGGGAATGCGATCCGTCAGCGTTTTAGATTCCACCGGCGCAAACAAACCTTCGCTCTGCGCGCGCCACAGCCGCGCTGCGTCCACCAGCAAAATCACATCTGCCGGGCTTTTGGCACCTTCGCTGCGCAGCCGCTCCAGCAGCGGCTCATCGCCCAGCTCAATCCGGTTGATCTTGATACCCGTGGCTTTGGTGAAATTGGTGTACAGCGCTTCATCCGTTTGATAGTGGCGGGCAGAGTACAGGTTCAGTTCCTGGCTTTGCGCAAACGCGCTGCTTGCGCCTGCAAACAGCAAAGCGGCGGCCAATGTTGTGGTGGTGGTGCGAATCATGTGGTGCATTCCTCGTGTTGAAAAAATTGATTCAAAAAGATGGATGAATAAAGACTTGCTCAATTGAGAGATTGGCAGTGCCGCGCGGGCGACCAGTGCAGCGCCAGCCGCTCCAGCATGTTGCGCGTCAGGCTGAACTCGCTGTGCGGGCAGTTGAAACATGGGTGCTGCCGCGCCAGGCTCAGCATGCGATAGATCAAATCGCCATCCACCGCTTCACCCGCCGCCTTGGCAGACAGCAGCTTGATCAAGCTGGCAAACATCGCATCGACCGGCGGGTTAAACGCAGTGGGGGCGTTACTCGTCATCATCAAACTTCTCCAGCGTTTGATCTTTGCAGCGCGAAAAGAAAGGCTAGGGGCCGTAAGAAAAAGCACTGCAAAGATCGATAGCTGAATAATAAATGAGAATGATTCGCAATTGCAAGTCGATTCTTGCGCTGATGCGTCGGTGGGGCGGTAAAGGCGTGGTGGCGAGGGTTTTTGAGGGTTTAAAGTGCCTCTACGCAGTATCCATAGGTATTTTCAAGCACTTTTGCCTGAAGAAGCTTATGGATAAAGCGTCTTTTCTAACGAGTTCTAGTAAAGACCCGTTCGCGTTGAGCCTGTCGAAACGCATTTGCGATAGGTCGTTGATTCTTCTTAAAACTGAAAGGGCTTCGACAGGCTCAGCCCGAACGGTTTTGAGGTTCTCAGAAGCTCCCATAGTGTTTCTGCAAAACGCGTACCTACCGTGTGCGGTGTTATCAAATAAAATGCGAATACGTCTGAAATAATAGATACGACAGGTTAGGCAGTAAAAGTTGCCGCCGCCTCATCCTTCCATCGCCGCAATGGCAGAGCACGCGCGCGAGGTCGCAGCGCATTCATACATAGACCTAGGAACAAGCTATGGTTGAGAAGAAGTCGCTTGCAGAGATTCTGTCCAGAGTCAAGTACCTGCCCAATCGAACGCCGCAGTCCGGTTTCACAGGGGAAGCTTCTGCAGCGTTCGCATTAGTATCACCATATCGGGATGGCTCAATCTACGTTGGCCACTACTCTGGTAGCAGTGAGTGGGAGCGTCATGAGAATGGAGATGAGATCGTACTCGCGTTGGAGGGCACAACAACTGTTGTGTTTCTAAGTAGCGGCGCTGAACAGTACGTTTCTCTCGGAGCAGGGGAACTTGTCGTTGTCCCCAAAGGTATGTGGCACCGATTCGAGGGGTCAAAGTCCTTGAAAGTCATGTCGGTTACTCCGACGCCGACTGATCATGCGCTCGAACGGCCTGACGCCTAATCCCTCGCTCAAGAGCCGATCCTCCAAGGCAAGGCCGCATCAGCTCGAGCGTTAGGCCTCGAGCAGGTGCGCAAGATTTAGGAGCACTCATGTTCGACCACGTCAAATTCGGTGTTAGCGACTATCCAGCAAGCAAAGCGTTCTACCTCAAGGCGCTTGAGCCGCTGGGCGTCACGGTAGCCGTGGAGTGGCCGCCAAACGGTGTCGAGCTTAGCCAACCGGGCGGCAGCGTTTCACTGTGCTTGTTCCAAACCACAGAGAAGCCGGCGCATCTGCATATTGCATTCAAGGCGCAGAACCGCCAACAAGTCGACGCGTTCTATCGCGCGGCGCTGGCGGCGGGCGGCAAAGACAACGGCGCGCCCGGTCTGCGCCCGCATTACCATGCCAACTACTATGCCGCTTATGTCATTGGCCCGGATGGTCACAATATCGAAGCGGTGTGCAACGCGCCAGAAGCCTAGGTTTTTCATCTCAGCAATCAGGCCGCAAAGCCAAACATGCCCCACATCCGCCCCTTTGAATCTGCTGACTGGCCGCAGCTCTGGCAAATCCTTCACTCAGTGTTTGTGACAGGAGATACCTACGCTTTCTCACCAAACAGTACCGAGGCGCAAATTCGCACCGCGTGGATTGATACTCCTCAGGCAACTTTCGTCTCCACATCTGACACCGGCGCTTTGACAGGCACGTACATCCTCAAACCCAACCAGCCCGGCCTTGGCAGCCACGTGTGCAACTGCGGCTATGTGGTCGCCCAGTCTGCGCGCGGCCAGGGAATCGCCGCGCTGCTGTGCGAACACTCGCAAGACACAGCGCGTGCGCTGGGTTACCGCGCGATGCAGTTCAACCTTGTGGTGTCCACCAACGAGGTTGCGGTGCGGCTGTGGCAAAAGCTCGGCTTTCGCATTGTGGGCACGCTACCCGGCGCGTTCAATCACAGCAGCAAAGGTTTTGTGGATGCGTATGTGATGCACAAGAATCTGGTTTAGGCCTGAGTATGGTGTCTACGCAATATCCATGCGCCTTTTGAGGCAGAAATGGCTCAGAAGGCGCATGGATATTGCGTACTGCCTCTTCAAACACCGCACCTCTGTTCGCCGCCACCGCGCGTAGGTATAAATGTGTGAAGCACAACATCACGCCACCGCCCGGAGCGCACCATGGCCGAAAACAAAACCAAGCCCACCGCCGCGGGCGTAGAAGACTACCTGGCCGCGATTGAAGACGATGCGCGCCGCGCAGACTGCGAAGCGCTCGTCAAACTCATGCGCAAGGTCACCAAAGAGCCGCCGGTGATGTGGGGCGCAAGCATCGTTGGCTTTGGCAGCTATCACTACACCTACGACAGCGGCCGCAGCGGCGACTGGTGCGTCACCGGATTCTCTTCACGCAAGAGCGACATCAGCGTCTACCTCACTGCCAGTTTTGAAGGCCAGCAAGAACTGCTCGGCGCGCTGGGTAAACACAAAATGGCCAAGTCGTGCCTCTCCATCCGCCGCTTGAGTGATGTGGATGTGAAGGTGCTGGAAAAGCTGGTGGTGGGCGCGGTGGCGGAGGTGAGGCGGCGGTATTCTTAGCGAGTCATCAGAATGCGCTTCAAAAGCCCGCTCGCAATATTTGCGAGGCTTTTTCACTATAGGTTCAACAAAAAATGTAAATGAATGGAGCGAGAATTTTGTCCGTCATCGAAGAACTTAAACCTAAACGTCGCGCGCGGGTAATCGATCTTGTAGCTGCTGCTGGGCACGATGTGAGCGATTGGAAGAACTTTAAGGGTGGCATCCGTAAGGAGGCTTCCAATCCAAAGTACTGCTATGAGTGGGCGTTCACCCAAGCAGGCAAAGCTGTTGTGCTGAGTCTATGGCACGAGGAGCTACAAGATGTCGCTGGTGAGGTCGTCCAACGCCTGAACTATAGGCAACACGCCGCAACGCTCCAGAAGACTGCAGCGCGAGCGACCTGGGTAAAGCGAGCAGAGACGATGGATGCCGCCCTTGCGCTTGCATACACCCAAGCGCTTCCTGTGCGAGTAATCGTTTGTGACGGTAATCGCAGCGATAGGCGCATAGATCCTGAGAAAGCTTCTACCGTGTCGCGTCGAATGCTGGACCCGATCCCATGGGCAGTTATCAGCTACGACCCAGCCAGTGGTGCTTGCACGGTTATGCGCAAAAAGGCCCCGCGATTGGTTGAAGATCAGTTCAGCGGTGCAGTCAATGAAGACGGGCTACCGATTCGCCGCCCAAGCGCCAGCTATCCGTTTGTCCGTGACGGACAGGTCAGCCAGCGGGTCAGAGAGCGAGCGAAGGGTTTTTGTGAGTATTGCAGCCAAGCCGGATTTACCAAGCCATCCGGCGCAATCTATATCGAAACCCACCACATCGTTGCGCTTTGCGAGCACGGCGAAGACCGCGAATCAAACGTCATAGCGCTTTGCCCGAACGACCATCGGCGAGCGCACTATGGTGTTGATGCTCCTGCATTGCGTGCTGCGTTTGAACGCATAGTTGCTGCAAAACTCAAGCTCGTGCGTTAGCCCGCTCATAGCATCAACCTGCCAATGCACGACGAAATCCTCACCTTCTGGTTTAAAGAAACCACCCCCGCACAATGGTGGTCCGCCGACCCGCAGTTCGACGCGTTGATCGCACGCCGCTTTGGCGAGCTGCATCGCGCTGCCACCAAGTCTGAACTCTACGCATGGCGCGCAACGCCAAAGGGCCGTTTGGCGGAGGTGATTGTGCTGGACCAGTTTTCGCGCAACCTGCATCGCGGCAGCCCGCTGGCGTTTTCCAACGATCCGCTGGCGCTCGCTCTTGCGCAAGCTGCGGTGGCGGCAGGGGCGGATGCGGCGCTGTCGCAGAGCGAGCGCATGTTTTTGTACATGCCGTACATGCACAGCGAGTCCAAAGCCATTCACGTGGAGGCGGAGCGTTTGTTCCGCGCCAATGGTGAAGGCGGCGGCATTGATTCTGAGCTGCAGCACAAGGCGATCATTGACCGCTTTGGCCGCTACCCGCATCGCAACGCGGTGCTTGGGCGTGAGTCCACGGCAGAGGAGCTGGCGTTTTTGCAGCAGCCGGGGTCACGGTTTTAGCGGTGCGATAGCAGCTAGGCGGCATTATTGAAAGATGCTGCACGCAATATCCATGCGCTTTTTGAGCCATTTTTGCTCCAAAATCCGCATGGATATTGCGTAGATGCTTTTGAAATTGCGACTCGAGCAGCGCTGCATCCTACAATCTATCCATGAATCAACGCAGAACTTTCTCCCTCGCCTTCGCGGCGCTCATCACACTCACCGCAGCCGGCTGCAAAAGCCTTTCCACCGCGCCGGCGCCTGTGCCCACACCCACGGCAGCGCCCACGCCGCCACCTCCCGCGCCACCCGTAGCACCCGCGCGCGCGATGAAAATCGGTCTGGCACTCGGCGGTGGCGCGGCGCGCGGGTTTGCGCATATTGGTGTGATCAAGGTACTGGAGGCGCAGGGCATCGTGCCGGACATTGTCACCGGCACCAGCGCCGGCAGCTTGGTGGGCGCGCTCTACGCCAGCGGCATGAACGGCTTTGCCTTGCAGCAGGCCGCACTCGCCATGGATGAAGCCGCGCTGGCAGACTGGACCATCACCGGCCGCGGCATGCTCAAGGGCGAAGCGCTGCAGAATTTTGTGAACAAGGCCATCAACAACAAACCGATGGAGCAGTTTGCCAAACCGTTTGGCGCGGTGGCCACGGATTGGGCCAGCGGGCAATCGATCACCTTCTCGCGCGGCAATGCAGGGCAAGCGGTGCGCGCGAGTAGCAGCATCCCCGGTGTGTTTTCACCTGTCGCCATCGGCAACCGCAGCTATGTGGATGGCGGCCTGGTCAGCCCCGTGCCCGCGCTGGCCGCCAAGCGCATGGGCGCAGACTTTGTGATTGCCGTGAACATCTCCGCGCTGCCTGTATCTGCTGAAATTACAAGCTTGCCATCTACGTTGCAGCAAACTATCGCCATCATGGGCCAAGTGCTTAACAACGAAGAGACGCGCCAGCATGCGGATGTAGTGATTCGCCCCGCGGTGGATGGTATATCTGCCGCGGACTTCAACGCCAAGAATAATTTGATCTTGCAGGGTGAGCAGGCGGCCAGTGCGCAGCTTGCAGAAATCAAGCGGAAGATTGATGAGGCGAAGAAGCGGTTGGGGTTGCGATGAAGTTAAGCGGCAAGGGTAGATTTGAGCATTAGCGCGTCAAGCGCGTGCGTGAAATTGGATCAATCCTTTAAACCATTGGACAGGGCGCTCTAATGATCTCAACAATCTCTCCGCAAGCACAATACCGCGAGCGTTTACTCTCAGAGGTCATTTCTTTTCGACCCCAGAGTATCTTAGAAGTTGGTTGTGGCAGTGGAGCGTTCTTGAGATCCGCTGCAACGCTAGGAGTCAGTCTGCAAGGGTTAGATCCCGACGCTGCGCTTGTTCGCAAAATACAAAGCGAGGGATTCACAGCGCAAGTCGGTGTGGCGGAAGACTTGCCCTTCAAGGAAGCAAGCGTTGATGTTGTCGTGTTTTCTTACACGGCGCATCACATCTACGACTGGCCTAAGGCGCTCGCCGAGGCGTTGAGAGTTTGTCGATTGGGGGTGGTGGTGCTCGACCCTTGGTACGACGACAAGTTTTCCAGTCAATTGAACACACGGGCTTTCGATGAGTGGAGTAAATCTATAGACCGTGCAAACGGCATGGTGCATAACGATTGCTTAGACGCTCAAGCTTTACTGAGTACTGAAGTTTTGGCGCGCGCTGATCTGTTCATTAAGT
>JBOFGW010000471.1:0-7451 GCA_051649325.1 Burkholderiaceae bacterium
GCAGCCTTCTACGCAATATCCATGGGCATTTCCAGCCATTTTTGCCCCAAAACCCTTATGGATATTGCGTGTTTCACTTTGCGTTTTGAACTGCTTTAGCGTTGGCAAATGCCTTCCATCCGCATCCACCGCCTGCAAACACAAGACATCGCACTCGCACGTGAGCTATTCACGCTAATGGCGCGAGTGTTTGAAGAGGAGTGCGCGCCGCTGTCAGACGCGTATCTGCACACACTTTTGCAGCGGCAAGACTTTTGGGCGCTGGCGGCGTTTGCGGATGAGCTGCTCGCCGGCGGACTCACGGCGCATGTGCTGCCGATGTCGCGCAGCCCATCGCGCGAGCTATTTTTGTACGACATTGCCGTGCGCGCAGACCTGCAGCGCCACGGCATCGGCGCGCGGCTGGTGGCAGTGTTGCGCGAGCAGGGCGCACAGGCTGGGATCGCCACTGTGTTTGTGGCCGCGGATGAAGAAGATACGCATGCACTGGATTTTTACCGCGCGCTTGGCGGGCAAGAGAGTGTGGTGCGGCACTACACGTTTTCAGACGAAGACTAGATGAAGAACTTCTACCGACCTTCGTTCGTGTTGAGCCTGTCGAAACGCATTTGCGATAGGCGTTTGATCTCAATGAAAAGTGAAGGGGCGCAGGCAAGCTCAGCCCGAACGGTTTGAGGTTTTTGACAAGCTCCCAAGCGAAGCACGCAATATCCATGAGTCTTTTGGAGCAAAAATGCCTGAAAAAGCGCATGAATATTGCGTAAAGCATGTTGGCCACATGCGCCACTTAACATCAACCCATGAACGTGCAAACACTTTTGGGCACCGAGCTGCCTATCATTCAAGCGCCCATGGCCGGCGTGCAGGGCGCAAAACTTGCAGTGGCGGTGTGTAGTGCGGGCGGGCTTGGTTCGCTGCCGGCGGCCATGCTTTCGCTGGAGCAACTTGCTTCAGAACTCGCGGCAATCAAAGCGGGCACGGACAAACCGTACAACGTCAATTTTTTCTGCCACACGCCGCCGGTGCCGGATGCCGCGCGTGAAGCGGCGTGGCGCAAAACGCTCGCGCCGTTTTACGCGGAGTTTGGCATCGACGCCGCCAGCATCCCCGCCGGCGCGGGCCGCAATCCGTTCACGCATGAAGCGGCGGATGTGCTCGAACAGTTCAAGCCTGCAGTCGTGAGTTTTCACTTTGGCCTGCCCGCGCCCGCGCTGCTCGCACGCGTGAAGGCGTGGGGTGCCAAGGTGCTCAGCTCCGCCACCACCGTGGCCGAGGCCAAGTGGTTAGAAGCGCACGGGGCAGACGCCATCATCGCCCAGGGCTTGGAAGCCGGCGGCCACCGCGGCATGTTTCTCACGAACGATCTCACCACGCAAGTGGGCACGTTTGCGCTGCTGCCGCAGATGGTGCGCGCGGTGAGCGTACCTGTGATTGCCGCCGGCGGCATTGCGAATGCAGCAGGCGTGCGCGCGGCCATGCAACTTGGCGCTGCGGGCGTGCAAATCGGCACCGCCTACATGCTGTGCGATGAAGCCACCACCAGCCCCATGCACCGCGCCGCGCTGCAGAGTGATACTGCGGCGCACACCGCACTTACCAACCTCTTCACCGGCAGGCCTGCGCGCGGCATCGTCAACCGTTTGATGCGCGAGCTTGGGCCAATCAACGCTGCTGCGCCCGCGTTTCCACTCGCCACCGCAGGCATTGCGCCGCTGCGCGCCAAGGCAGAAGCCGCTGTTGACAAAGCGGGAAGCGGCGATTTTTCACCGCTGTGGTCGGGGCAGAATGTGAGCGGCTGCAAGGCAGTTTCAGCAGCGCAATTGACGCGTGATCTGGTGGGCTTGAAGAGTATTTAAAGCGCTCACACTTGCAAGATACACATGAAAAATTTGCTGACCCACCGTCGAGCTCGTTTTACAGTCAGTCATATTTCGTTGCTGCAAATCCACGCGCTGAGGAGCTGCCCAGATTGCGTAAGGGTGCCGCGCGGCAATGCACGTTAAAGTAGGTGCATTCCGCTGTGATCTGAGGCGGTCAAACAAGAAGCAAAAAGTAGGGGGCATTCATGCAGGCCAAATCTTGGGTAGGCGCAGCAGCGCTGGGGATAGTCTTTGCCGGTGGAGCGCATGCTCAAACAAAGTGGGACGTGGTGACGGGCTATCCTGAAACGAGTTTCCACGTCAAAAATCTGCGGCAGTTTGCGCAGGAGTTAAATGAAGCGACCGGGGGGCAACTGCAATTGACGGTGCATCCCGGTGGGTCTCTTGTCAAAGCGCCCGATATTCGCAAGGCTGTCACCGACGGCAAGGCCGCGGTGGGCGAAGTGTTTGG
The DNA here is from genome assembly GCA_051649325.1 of Burkholderiaceae bacterium. GTDB lineage: Bacteria > Pseudomonadota > Gammaproteobacteria > Burkholderiales > Burkholderiaceae_C > JBJOQV01. Next base: position 2,332 of record JBOFGW010000471.1, read on the forward strand.
GCCAAGCATGAGCGCGGTACACGGCGTATTTGGGCTGGACGCGATTCCGTTTCTTGCCACTGACTATAAATCGGCGCGTTCACTGTGGAAGCAGGTTGAGCCAATGGCTGCGCGCAAACTGAACGATCAGGGCTACACCTTGCTCATGTCTGTGCCGTGGCCGCCGCAAGGGATTTTTTCAAGCCGCGAGCTTAAAAGTGTGCGCGACATTGAAGGCCTGCGCATGCGCGAGAACTCGCCGCCGGTGAAACGCTTGGCCGAACTTGCAGGCGCCAAACCCGTGCGTGTAGAAACACCGGATCTTGCAACGTCCGCCAAAGCAGGCAACCTTGATCTGGTGTTTACGTCCGCCGCACAGGGGCTGGACACCAAGCTCACAGAAACCATGCCGTACTTTTATCAGGCCAACGCATGGTTGCCGCGCAACTTTGTGTTTGTGTCCACCGCCGCCTACAGCAAACTCACACCGCAGCAGCAGGCTGCTGTTCAGCGCACGGCGGGGCGCGCAGAAGAGCGCGGCTGGCAGTTGAGCGAACAAAGCGTCAAGGCCAACATGGCTGATTTAGCCAAAGTAGGCGCCAAGATTGCTCCGTTGCCAGATGCTGTGAAGACCAAGCTAGACCGCTTGGGTACGCAGATCGCACGTGAAACGCTGCAGCAGGCCGACCCTGAACTGATGGGGCTGGTGTTTGCGTATATGAAGTAGCGCTGCGGCGGCAATGCTGCTGCGCACGTTCTGAAGGTGGTTTTTAGCAGCGGTACAAGTGCTTCTACGCAATACCCATGCGCTTTTTGAGCCATTTTTGGCTGAAAAGGCGCATGGGTATTGCGTAGTGCCATCCCCTAATTACGCAAGATAAACAGCCGCTCCGTGAGTGAGAGCTTGTGCGATGCCAATTCTTCATCACTCGCCGGCACAAAATTCAGTTTTCGCAGCAGGCCAATAGAGCGCGTGTTTTCCACTTCCACACACGCCAGAAAGCGCGTGACTTGATAGTCCGCGCGCAATAGCTCCAGCATCGCGCGCGTGGCAGCCGTGGCTAGGCCCGCGCCCCAGAACTTGTGGCCGAGCATGTAAGCCACCCAAGCAAAGCTTTTGTCTTGTGGAATCGTGGCTTGCACATAGCCCGCGCATTCACCGTGCGTGAGGATGACCCAGTTCAACCAATATTCACTGCCGTCGGGCGACATCGGCCCGGCATAGCGCGTGTAGAGCGACTGCAAATACTCCGCCGATTCCGGCGGGCCGTAATCCAAATACGTGTAAAGCCGCGGATCGCGCAGCACTTCAAACATGCCGGGCGCGTGAGCTGCGGTGCGTGGTTGAAGCTCGAATTCGCGGGTGGGGGTGGGGTGCATGTAGGGAGGTTAACGGGTTGGAGAGTGGAGGTTTTAGGTTGGTCCTTCGATAACCACCGTTCGGCCTGAGCCTGTTGAAGGCCATTTATTACTAGTCATTGATTCGCAAAACCTCAAATGCGTTTCGACAGGCCCAACGCGAACGGTTTGTGGTGCAAGCGCATGCATTTAAACCTATGTACGCAATATCCATGCACCTTTTGAGGCAAAACAGGCTGAAAACCCGCATGGATATTGCGTAGTCTGCTCTAACATTTAGATAACGGTCTTCACGCAACGGTAGGGTGGGCAAAACGGAGTGTGCCCACCGAATCGTCCGCGTGGGCACGCTATGCTTTGCCCACCCTACGCTTGCTGCTAGATCGCACTAGATGCCAAAGAAACCGATGTCCACGCCGTCCGATCCGCTAACGGCTGCACTCGATTTACTCAAGGGCATTGGCACGCTGCGCACGCGCAAAATGTTCGGCGGTACATACATCTACTGCGATGATCTTTTCATTGCCACAGTTCACGATGAAACGCTTTACTTCAAGGCAAACGCGAGCACTGCGGGTGAGTTCACCAAGCGCGGGCTGCGGCAGTTCTCGTACTCGCGAGAAGGAGAGATTGCCACCTTGCAGTATTACGAGGCGCCTGCCGAAGTGTTCAATGATCGTGCATTGATGGCGCGCTGGGCAAAGCTTGCGCTTAAGGCAGCCAAGCAGGATGCTGCAAAGAAATCGAGGAAGGAGTGATGAATAAAGGGAGTAGGGTGGGCAAAACGCAGTGTGCCGACCACATCCTCCGCGTGGGCACGCTATGCTTTGCCCACCCTACGCTTGCTCGAAATCATGCCAAAAGCACTTCAACCCGTCGGCTCCAATAACACGATCGAACGCGAACTGGAGGCGCTGTCGCTAGCCGTGACCGAATACAGGAGGGCATTGAATAACGAAGGCGTCTGGCTCTTTTTGGCGGTACTTGGCTGCTGGAGCGTCACACCTCCATGGCTTAGATTGGTCGCACTTGTAGCGGCTTTGTTGCTTTTCGGACATCGTATGTCGAGCTACTCGACTGAGAGAAGGAGCTTCACTCAGCTTCTTGACGAAGTTAAGCGGAGAACTGACGAGCTTTCGACAACTGAGCAAGCGCGCAAGGCTAACCTTTTTGATCTCTTGCAATTTCAAAAACAAAACCTTGAAGGGCTTACGCCTTTCCGTACGGTTCCTGGATTCCTAGTGGGCTGGGGAGCGCTTCTGGTTACGATAATTGCCACCGGATGGGCCATGTGGAGTGGCAGTTCAATCTAATCTCCAACGCGCAATATCCATGCGCCTTTCCAGCCAAAACAGCCTCAAAACCTGCATAAAAACTGCGTACTCGCCCTACTGACTCTCCGCCAACGCCGCCAACTGCTCCGCCTGATGCGCGGCTTGCAGCCCTTGCACTAACTCACTCAAATCGCCGTCCATGATGAAGTCCAGCTTGTAGAGCGTGAGGTTGATGCGGTGGTCGGTCATGCGGCCTTGGGGGAAGTTGTAGGTGCGGATGCGGTCTGAGCGGTCGCCGCTGCCTACCAGGCCCTTGCGGTGCGCGGCTTCTTTGGCGGCGGCTTCGCTCTCGAGCTTGGCTTTGATGCGGGCGCGCAGCACTTGCATGGCTTTGTCTTTATTGCGGTGCTGGCTGCGGTCGTCTTGGCATTCGGCGATGATGCCGGTGGGCAAGTGGACGATGCGCACGGCGCTCTCGGTCTTGTTTACATGCTGGCCGCCGGCGCCGCTGGCGCGAAAGACGTCGATGCGCAAATCTTCAGGGCGGATTTCTACATCGCCCACATCATCGGCCTCGGGCATGACGGCGACTGTCGCCGCGCTGGTGTGAATGCGGCCCTGCGTTTCAGTGGCGGGCACGCGCTGCACGCGGTGGCCGCCGCTTTCAAACTTGAGCGCGGCGTAGGCGCCATCGCCTTCGATGCGCACGATCACTTCTTTGTAGCCACCCAGATCGGAAGATGATTCACTGATGATCTCTACCTTCCAGCGGCGGCGCTCCGCGTAGCGCGTGTACATGCGCAGCAGGTCGCCGGCGAACAGCGCGCTTTCATCACCGCCAGTGCCGGCGCGGATTTCAAGAAACAGGTTCTTGTCATCGTTGGGGTCTTTGGGCAGCAGCATGCGCTGAATGTCGGCCTCGGCAGCTTCAATGCTGGCCTGCGCTTGGGTAATTTCTTCTTGCGCGAAGGCTTTCATTTCCGGATCGGCCGCGAGTTCTTGCGCTGTGGCTAGGTCTTGCTGGGCTTGCTGCAAGTCGTTGTAGCGCGCGATCAGAGGCGAAAGTTCGGCATGCTCTTTGGTGAGCGTGCGGTAGGTTTTGATGTCGTTCGTGACGCCGGGGTCGGCCAGGCGCGCGTCGAGTTCTGACAGGCGGTTGACGAGTTGGGTGAGGCGTAGTTCTAGGGAGTGGAGCATGGTCTATTCAATGAAATGTGTCTTGGTTTGCGGCTTCTCCCCCTCACCCCTGCCCTCTCCCGCGAGGGGAGAGGGTGTTATCAGCGCGCTGGCATTGCCGATAGAGCAGGAGCAGCGCGGAGTGTCAGCAGATGGTGAGATTTACCCCCTCTCCCTCGACGGGAGAGGGCAGAGGTGAGGGTGATGCCCCGAGTTAAAGAGGCTCTGTGAATTACGCGCAGCTAAGAATTGTGCGCGTCTGAACTCTTGGAATCTTGCGCGGCGTGTTTGTGCAGGTTGGCGACCACATGCACGATGCGTTCGTCTGCCCGGCCTTCAGACAGCACTTGCATCGGCCCATGCAGCAGCTTGTTGGTCAGGCCGCGCGAGAGTTGTTCCAGCACGGCGGTGGCGTCTTCACCACGCGCCAGCGCTTTGGCGGCGCGCGCCAGTTCTTCACGGCGCAGCGCATCAGCATCGTTTTTCAAACCATGCAGCAGCGGCAGGGCGCGGCGGGCGGAGAGCCATGCGTTGAAGTCGCGCACGCGGGCGTCGATGATGGTTTCTGCCTGTGCCACGCTGGCGGCGCGCGCGTCACGGCCTTCTGAGACCACAGCGCCGAGGTCGTCTACGGTGTAGAGGTAGATGTCTTCAAGCTGGCCGGCTTCGGGTTCTACATCGCGCGGCACGGCCAAATCCACGATCATCATCGGGTTGCGGCGGCGCGCTCTGGAGGCGCGGGCTACCATGCCCAGGCCGATAATGGGCAGGCTCGCAGCGGTACAGCTCACCACCACGTCAAACCGGTGCAGTTGCTCGGGTAGATCTTTGAGCAGAATGGTTTTGCCGCCGTGTGCGGCGGCCAGCGCCTCCGCACGTTCAACCGTGCGGTTGGCCACGGTCAGGCTTTTGGGGTGCTGCGCAGCAAAATGCGCGGCGTTCAGCTCAATCATTTCCCCCGCGCCCACCAGCAGCACATGGCTTTCAGACAAATCACCAAAAATCCGCTGCGCGAGGCGCACGGCTGCAGCGGCCATGCTGACGGAATGCGCGCCGATCTCGGTGGTGGTGCGCACCTCTTTGGCCACTTTGAAGGTGCGCTGGAACAGTTGGTGCAAGAGCGTGCCCATGCTGCCGGCGCGCTGCGCGGCGCGGGCGGCGTCTTTCATTTGGCCCAGAATCTGCGGCTCGCCCAGCACCATGGAATCCAGCCCGCTGGCCACGCGGAAGGCGTGGCGCACGGATGCATCGCCCCGCAGTTTGTATAAATGTTGCGCAAGTTCGCGCTCACGCACGCTGCTGACTTGGCTGAGCCAATGCGTCAGCCGTTCT
>JBOFGW010000472.1:0-2931 GCA_051649325.1 Burkholderiaceae bacterium
CTATGCAAGAACTCGCTTCACTGATTCAAGGTTTTGGCGTTGCGCTGTCGCCGTTCAATTTGATGCTGATGGTGATCGGCATCTTTTTGGGTGTGATCATCGGCGTGCTGCCCGGCCTGGGCGGTGCCAACGGCGTGGCGATTTTGCTGCCACTGACGTTTTCAATGAACCCCACCTCAGCCATCATCATGCTCAGTTGCATCTACTGGGGCGCGCTGTTTGGTGGGGCGATTACCTCGATTCTGTTCAACATCCCCGGCGAGCCCTGGTCGGTGGCCACCGCGTTTGATGGTTACCCAATGGCGCAGCAGGGCAAGGCTGGACAGGCGCTGACGGCGGCGTTTACATCGTCGTTTGTCGGTGCGCTGTTTGCGGTGATCCTGATCACGTTTCTTTCGCCACTGGTCGCAAAGTTTGCGCTGCGCTTTGGGCCGCCGGAATTTTTTGCGGTGTATCTGCTGACGTTCTGCGCTTTCATCGGCATGAGCAAGGGGCAGGCGGCCAAGACCGTGGTGGCAATGATGATTGGCTTTTTGCTCGCGGCCGTGGGTACGGACACCGTCACCGGCCAACTACGCCTGACCTTTGGCTTTACCGAGCTACTCAAGGGCTTTGACTTTCTGATCGCGGTGATCGGCCTGTTTGGCATCAGCGAAATTCTGCAAACGCTCGAAGAAGGCCTGGAGTTCAAAGGCGCCAAAGCCAAGCTGCAAGTGGCTGTGGTGATTCAGACGTGGAAAGAACTCATCAAGCACTGGGCGCTGTCGATCCGCAGTGCTGTAGTGGGCTGCTTGATGGGCATTGTGCCCGGCGGTGCAACGCCTGCATCATTCATGGGCTACGGCTTAGCAAAGAGCACATCAAAAAATCCTGACGAGTTTGGCAAAGGCCGGATTGAAGGTGTGGTCGCGCCCGAAACCGCAGCGCACGCTGCCGGCACCAGTGCGCTGCTGCCTATGCTTGCGCTTGGCGTGCCAGGTTCGCCCACCGCGGCGGTGCTCTTGGGCGGCTTGATGATCTGGGGCCTGCAGCCGGGGCCGCTACTGTTTGTGGAGCAGAAGGATTTTGTCTGGGGGCTGATTGCCAGTATGTACCTGGGCAATATCGTTGGCCTGATTGTGGTGCTCACGCTCGTGCCGGTGTTTGCCAGCATCTTGCGGATTCCGTTTGCGATTGTGGCGCCGGTGATTTTGGTGATCTGCGCCATCGGCGCATACACCGTGCATCAGTCCATGGCGGACGTGTATTGGATGCTGATCTTCGGCGTGATCGGTTACGTGTTCAAAAAACTGAACTATCCGCTCGCACCACTCGTGCTCGCACTGGTGCTGGGTGATCGTGCAGAAGATTCGTTCCGCCAGAGCATGCTGCTGTCGCAAGGTGACATGGGCATCTTCTTTGCCAATGGCCTCGTAGGCACGATCACGGGCCTGGCGATTGCGCTGCTGGTGTGGCCGCTGATTACTGCAGCGCGCAAGCGCTTTGCGCAGCCGTCTACGGCTTGAGATTGAAACTGCACTACGCAATATCCATGCGGTTGTTGAGCCATATTTGCCTCAAAACCCGCATGGATATTGCGTAGATGCTCAAACAATCTTGAAGGTAATTGCGCTTTTGTAGAGCATGTAGAGCGCCATCGTCGAGAGCAGCACCGCAAAAATACGTTGCAGCGCCTTGGTGTCCAGCGCATGCGCGGCGCGTGCGCCTAGCGGCGCAAAACTCATGCTGGCGAGCGCAACGACCAGCAGCGCAGGCAGGTAAACATAGCCCAGGGTGGTCGGCGGCAGGGCGCTAGGCACTTTCCATCCTGCAAACGCGTCCCCAGCCACACCGCCCACTGCAATGGGAAAGCCGATCGCGGCGCTCGTACCCAGCGCCGCATGCACGTCAATGTGATGTTTGCGCATGTAGGGCACCGTGATAAACGCGCCGCCTGCACCAACAAGGCTTGAGGCCGCGCCAGCAAACGTGCCCAGCGCAAACATGCCGCCCGGCGCGGGTGCGGCTGCGTTGCTGTCTGCCACGACCGGTTTGGCTGCGATCATTTTGTACGCCGAATAGCCGATGAACAGCGCAAACACTAATGCCAGCCACGGCGTGCTGATCAACCCCGCAATCTGCGCGCCAAGCAACGTTCCAACAAAGCCGCCCGCGCCGATCCATCGGACGAGATTCCATAGCACGCCGCCGCGCTTGTTGTGCGCGCGCACGCTGGACAGTGATGTGAACAAAATCGTGGCAATCGACGTCGCAATCGCCATATGCACCACGTGCGCGAGTGAAAAACCCTGCAGCGTGAATAGAAAGGTCATCACCGGCACCATCAGCGCGCCGCCGCCGATGCCCAGCAACCCCGCTGCAAAGCCAGAAAAACACCCCAGCGCCAGCAACGCCAGCGCAAACCAGATATCCAAGATTGTTCTCTCAGCGCGGCTGCGATGGCAACCACTATGCCGCGATGATATTCCAATGCTTCGCGTCTACCGGCGTGATCGACAAGCGATTGCCGCGTTTGAGCACAATCATGTCGGCCAGCCGCGGGTCTGCGCGCATCGCCTCAAGCGTGAGCACTGGGATTTTGCGCACCGCTTTCACATCCACCAGCAGCCAGCGCGGCGCATCCGGTTTGCTGGCCGCATCAAAATAGGGGCTCTTCTTGTCAAACTGCGTGGGATCGGGATACGCGCCGCTCGCCACCTGCGCAATGCCATACACACCCGGCACCGCGCACGATGAGTGGTAGAACAGCACGCCATCGCCCATGCGCATCGCATCACGCATGAAGTTGCGCGCCTGATAGTTGCGCACACCGGTCCACGGCACTGTTTGGTTCTTGGCCGCAAGCGCATCATCAAAAGAACATTCGTCGGGCTCGGATTTCATGAGCCAATAGTGTGTTGTGTTTGCCATGCGATGAGCGTACTGCGAAAG
>JBOFGW010000473.1:0-3132 GCA_051649325.1 Burkholderiaceae bacterium
GCTTCAGCAGCCGTTCCCAGCATGCAGCCCGGCGCGGCGCGAGAGGACGGGATTCGGCCATTGCGCGGCGCGGACGGCAAGGTCATTGTCAACCCGCAAGGCCGTGCGATGGGCGTGGACAAGCAGGGCAACGTTGTCGAGGTTCCGCCTATCCTTGCGATGACCAACGATTCCGTTGCAAAGAAACCGTTGCCTGGCCAGCCCAGTGCTCAAGCTCAGGGCGCGGGCATGGCAGTGCAAACACCGCCCCCCAGCCGTTTCGGCGGTTCACTTTTTGTCGGCGATATTGCCAAGCCCAAAGCGGGAAGCGGTAGCGCTACGCCTGCTCAGGCAGCACCCGGCAGCCCAGAAGAACAGATGCAGCAAATCGCCGAGTTGATGCGTGCTGCTGGCCTCGCAGCCCCCGGTCAAACGGCGCGGCCAGCCGCACTTGCTCCCACGGGAGCACCTAGCGCGACACCCTTCTTCGGCCAACCGCCCGGCGCAACATTGACTAATCCCGGCGACGCCCAGCAAGCACGTCCAGGCACGGTTGCTAGTGCCTTGTTCAGCAGCGCCACGCCGGTAGCTCTGGCCAAGCGCTTGTCCGACCAGAACCTGATTCTGCCCAAAGGCCGGCAGGCCGATTGCATTCTGACCGGGCGGATTGTCGATGAAGTGCCGGGCTTTACCTCCTGCGTGCTCGCTCAAAATTTGTACTCCGACAACGGCCGCGTCTTACTCCTCGAACGCGGCAGCGAGTTAACCGGCGAATACGGCATCACCAATCAGCTCGGCAGCGAACGCTTGTTTGTGACCTGGCAACGCGTCAAGACGCCCGAAGGCGTCGAGGTGGATCTGTCCTCGCCCGGCTCTGATCGGCTTGGCACCTCGGGACTGCCTGGTCATTTGGACAATCGCTGGGGTGCCCGGATTGGCGCGGCATTGCTGATTTCCTTTGTCAAAGACATTACGGTCGCGCTCATCAACAACCAGAACAAAAGCAGCACCGGCACGTCAGTCACAGTGCAAAGCGCTCCTGGTCAGAATACGGTCAATTCCTCATCCTCGCTGGCGGAAGAAGTGATCAAACAAACCATCAAGACGCGGCCGCGCCTGACCATCAATGAAGGCGACCGGATTGCGATTTACGTCGCACGCGATCTGGATTTCTCACCGGTTTATGCACTGAAGGCCAGCGGCAACGCCGGCACCGTCAAGCTGCTGTCGCGATGAACAAAGTGGTTGAGTTTGCCGCGCACAGCAAGGCCGCGCACACCGATGAACAGGTCTATGGCGACATTTTGGCAAGCGATTCCGTGGTGCGCGGTTATTTGGAACCCATCAAAAGGCATATGCAAGCGCACGCAGCCACCGAAATTTGGATTAACAAACCCGGTGAGCTGGTGGTGCAACTTGAAACCGGGAACCTCACTATCGAAGAACCGCTCCTGAGCTATGCGTGGCTGGAAGCCTTCGCGCAGGCGGTGGCGGTGTATCAGCCTCAACAGCTAACGGTCGGTTCAAAGACCCCTCTCCTATCGGCCACGCTACCTGACGGCGAGCGGATTCAGATTGTGTTGCCCCCCGCAGTCGAACCGGGAACGGTCAGCATGTCGATCCGTATTCCCAAATCCGACATACTGCCCCTGGCCATCTACGAAAGTAGTGGTGCGTTCAGCAAATTCATCTGGCCGCGCCCCAGTAACTTTGATGCAGCGCTCGCAGAACTCTCTCCCGTGGATCGTCACCTGTGCGAGTTGCTCGCGAGCCGCAACTTGCGCGAGTTCATTGTGCAATCCGTGCTCGCCAAAAAGAACACCGGTGTGATCGGCGACACCGGTTCTGGCAAAACAACGTTGATGAAATCGATGTGCCAGCACATCCCTGCCGGCGAACGCCTAATCACGGTCGAGGATGTGCGCGAGCTGATGTTGCCGCTACATGAAAACCGTGTCCATCTGCTGTATAGCAAGAATTCGCAAGGCGTTGCCAATATCACGCCGGGCGATTTGATCGCGTCGTTGATGCGCATGGCCCCCAAGCGGGCGTTGCTCGCGGAGCTGCGCGGATCTGAAGCCTGGGACTTTTTGAAACTACTGACGACCGGGCATAGCGGCTCGATCACGTCCTGGCATGCCGAAAGCTGTGCGCTGGGCTTTGAGCGGTTCGTCTTTATGGTGAAGGAAAACCACGAAGCGGCAACGCTTGCGCGCACAGAGATCAAGCACCTGGTCACCCTTACGATCGATGTCGTAATCCATATCACACGCGAGGCGCTGTATGACAGCGACGGCCAGCAGATCGGCTACGAGCGCTATGTCGATGAAGTGTATTTTGATCCCTGGGCAAAGCGCCAAGCCCGGTTTGGTGATCGTGCCGTCATTGGGCCGGTGGGAAGTCTCGCGTGAAAGCCAAGCACGTCGTGATCACGCTGCTGGTGCTGCTGTGGCTCGGTGCCGGCGCGTGGGCTCTGCGATTTGTCGCGGGCGGGCTCTACCTGGCCGTGCACAAGACCGATCCGCGCCAAGTCGAAGCAAGCACCTGGAGTGAGTACTGGGCCTCGTACCAGGACGACCCTAAAGAGAAAAAGCGCCTGCAGGTCTCCATGGGCCTGGCGGGGTTCGGCCTGTTCGGGTTGCCGCTCATTCTGATCTTGATTGCGCTGAGCAAGTCGCGCAGCTTGCACGGCGACGCGCGCTGGGCAACCCATGCTGAAGTCAAGCAAGCCGGGCTCCTGGATGCTTCTGGCTTGATCCTGGGCAAGCTGGGCGGCAAATTCCTGATGACCGATGCCCCCAAGTTCGCCATGCTGGTGGCACCCACACGCAGCGGCAAGGGCGTCGGCACCATTATCCCTAATCTGCTGAACTGGGATCAGTCCGTCATCGTGGTGGATATCAAAGGCGAGAACTTTGAGGTGACCTCGGGTTTTCGGGCGCGGCACGGGCAGGCGGTGTACAAGTTCGCGCCCTTTGACGATGCCTTCCAAACCCACTGTTGCAACCCGCTGTCCTATGTCAATCGCGATCCGCGATTTGTCGTCGGTGAGCTGCAAAGTGTGGGTTACATGCTCTATCCAAAGAAAGAAGGCGACGGTGCGTTTTGGAACGACGCCGCGCGCAACCTCTTTGTTGGCGTTTCTCTGTACTG
>JBOFGW010000474.1:0-17699 GCA_051649325.1 Burkholderiaceae bacterium
GAATACCGATCTCTTTGGTCCAGATGTCAAAGGCTTCATCGTCTTCTTGATAGACGGTGGCCCAGAGTTTTTCTGGTGGGAGTTTGTACACCTGCGTAAGCAGCTCCCACGCATATTTGATCGCGTCGCGCTTGAAGTAGTCACCAAAGCTAAAGTTGCCCAGCATCTCAAAAAATGTGTGATGCCGCGCGGTAAAACCCACGTTCTCCAGATCGTTGTGTTTGCCACCCGCGCGCAGGCAGCGCTGCGCAGTGGTGGCGCGCACGTAAGGCCGCTTGTCTTTGCCCAAAAACACATCTTTGAACTGCACCATGCCGCTGTTGGTGAAGTACAGCGTCGGATCGTCCGCGCTCACGAGCAGGCTGGACGACGGCACAATCGTGTGCCCTTTGGATTCAAAGAACTTGAGAAATTTTTCGCGGATGTCTTGTACCGACATCACGCCTTGTGTGCTTACCTGCGGGCTAGCCATTGGGATTTTTCAAAAGCGGTTGCGTAAGCGGCTGATTTTACTGGGTGAAGCCATGCGCACGCGGCTGCGCCATAGGCGCTTGATTCAAGAAACAACGGATTTCGACGATTGACTACGCAGTATCCATGCGCTTTTTGGAGCAAAAACGGCCCAAAAGGCGCATGAATATTGCGTGGTCTACATTAACACCTGATACTGCGGCAGCGCTTTGCCCCACGCAAGCAAGCGGTATAGGCGCGGATGCGCTTGATAGTAAGGATCGGCCTGAATCAAATCCACTGCGCGCTGCTTGCTCGGCACGTCAAACACCCACAAACCGCCTGCGTAAACCGCCGCGCCGTGTTCATCGCGCAAGCCGCCGGCCATGGGGATTTCATCGCGGTGCGCGTCTAAATACTGCAAATGCGCTGGCTCATGCGCGGCGCGCACCGCAGCCATTTCTGCACTATCTTCAAAAATCACCACGTAACGCATGATGCGGCCTCAAGCAAGGGAGTAGGACTGCTCCACATGATAGGTGGCCGGCGGCGCAAGCTCTGAGCGAATCAACACGTATTCACTCACCCGCCGCCGCACCGCAAGCGGCTGCGCGGGCGGCACGGAACCACCCGCCTTGCGCGCCAAGGTGATGTGCGGTGTAAAGCCGTGCCGCACCGACTGCACACCCTCGCGCGCCAGCGCGGCGGCGAGCGCATCGTGCAAATCCACCAGCGCTTGCGGGATGAACGCGGGCTCAATCACTGCAACGCCTTGATTCCACACTGCCGGCGCGCCAAAACACAGCTCAAACGGCGCAAACGGCACTTGCAAGCCGCGCTTGAGCGCTGGCAATTTGAATGCAGGAACATCGCCTAAAAAATGCAGCGTTAGATGCAAGCGCTCAGGCCGCGTGCGCACCGCGCCCGGCGCCCACTGCCACGCATCCGCAAACCGCTTGAGCTGCTGGCGTGTATGGCTGCTCGGCAGCAGGCCGATGAATAGCCGTACCGTCGGATTGGTGGCAGTGCTGGGCATATTTCAAAGGCTTCTACGCAATATCCATGAGGGTTTTGAGGTATTTTTGGCTGAAAAGGCTCATGGATATTGCGTAGAGCACCTCAATTAATCACCTAAATGTTCAGTTTTGGTAGAAATTGGCGCAGCCGTCATACGATCTGAATACTGTTTTTATATACACCTATTCTTTAGAATTCAAGGCCGGTTATGGGTTTATGAAACACACTCGGCTTTCAAACGCGTACTCATGGTTTTCTGAAATTTCAGTCTTGACAGAAATAACTGCATGAACTAGATTAAAGGCATGGAACTTAAGCCCGTCGCCAAAAAATTCGTGCTCCACTGGGGCGAGATGGGCACCACCTGGGGCGTGAACCGCACCGTGGCGCAAATCCACGCGCTGCTGTTCATCGCCGGCCGGCCGCTCAACGCGGACGACATTACCGAAACGCTGGAAGTTGCGCGTAGCAATGTGAGCATGAGCCTGCGCGAGCTGCAAAACTGGAACCTGATCCGCACCGTGCATTTGCTGGGCGACCGGCGCGACCATTTTGAGACGATCACCGACGTGTGGGAGCTGTTCCGCACCGTGGTGCGCGAGCGCAAACAGCGCGAGTTTGACCCGACCATCATCATGCTGCGCGATTGCCTGCAAGACCCGGCCGTGAAAAACGAAGAAGCAGGCGCTCACATGCGCATCAAGGAAACGCTGGCGCTGATGGAATCGCTCTCAGCCTGGGCAGATGAAATGCTGCGCCTGAAGCCTGAGACGATGATGAAAGTCATCAAAATGGGGGCCAAAGTGCAGCAGTACGTACACACCAAAGATGTGCTTAAAGACGTGCAAGTCATCAACTGAAAATTTTTTGACGGTGTATTTCAATAATTTCTGAAACAACGAGCAATTATGAAACCCACTCCCCACAGTGTTCACTATCCTCTCGACATCTACTTTGACGGCAGTTGCAAGCTATGCGCCGGCGAAATTGCCAACCTGGCCGCGCGCGATCCCGCCGGCAAGCTGCGCATGATCGACTGCAGTGCGCCGGGGTTTGACACGAGCAACATGCCCGCCACGCAGGCAGAGCTAATGAACCTGATTCACGCGCGTGATGCGCACGGCCAGTGGCTCAAGGGCGTGGATGTGTTTGCTGCAGCGTATGCCGCGGCCGATCTGGCGTGGGTGAGCAAGCTGCTCATGCACCGGCACGCCAAGCCGCTGGCGGTGCGTGCGTATCCGTGGGTGGTGCGCAACCGGTACCTGCTCTCTGCGCTGGGGCTGCATCACGTGATGAATCTGTTCGCGCTGCGCGCGCAGCGGCGTGCGCAGGCCGCACTCGCACGCACGCAGGGCTGCAAAGACGGGGTGTGCGAGCGCACACCCAATCCTGAATGACGAGCAAAGGAGCCTAGCCATGCGGATCTTGATCGTGGGTGGTAAAGGATTTATTGGTAGGCACATCGCCAAGGCGTGCGCGGATGCCGGTCACACACCGCTGATTGCAGCGCGCGCCAAACATGGCGCAGACATCGCCTGCGATTTGCGTGAAGATGTAGACGCAGAAGCCTGGGGGTCACGGCTCAAACAATGCGACGCGGTGATCAACTGCGTCGGCCTGCTGTTTGGCAGTGCGCAGGATTTGCAGGCCGTGCATTGCGATGCGCCTGCGGCCGTTGCAGCTGCGTGCAAAGCGGCCAAGAAACCGTTTTTGCATATCTCTGTGCTTGGGCTTGAGCACGCGGCAAGCACGCCCTACTTCACCACCAAACGCGACGGTGAAAGCGCGATTCTTGCCGCCAACCCCGCGGCCATCATCGTACGGCCCGGCGCGGTATTTGGATTGGATAGCCCCGCCACGCAACTGTTGCTGCTGCAAGCGCGTTTGCCGCTGATCGTCACGCCGCGGCATGCTTGTGAAGTTGCGCCCGTGCATGTGGATGATCTGGCGCAGCTGTGCGCAGCGCTGATTGGAACCGTGCGCGCAGCAGGGGCGCACGTGGATTGCGTAGGCAGCGAGACCATGAGTATCGCGGCCTACATCCAAGCACTGCGCACCGCGCTGGGCTTGGGTCAGGCAAAAGCGCTATCGCTGCCTAACGCCTTCATGCGCGCCGCGCTTGCGCTGCCCACACGGCTGGGCGCGCGCGTGATGCGTACCGAAGTGATGGACTTGATGGAGCACGCACACACCGGCGATGCGCGCATGTTTGCGCGCTGGATGCGCCGGCCACCGCGTAGCGTGAACACATTTCTTGAGCGGGAAGAACACACGGCGCGCACTGCGTAAACCTGAACGATTCAAGCGGGTGCTTTGCAAGCGCGCCCGCGTGGCACTGCAAACGCTTGCACTTTTTGAGAAAGACCAATCATGGAAACCACAACACTCAATCTGTTCTACATCATGCTGGCATTGACGGTGTGCATCGTGCTGCTGCCGCTGACGTATATGCGCAAGATCACGCGCCAGGTGCTGCTTGAGTTGTGTGACCGTAATGGCACCGGTGCAGAGTTTTGGCTGCGCACGGCCGATGTGCTGGCAATCGCGGGCTCGTTGATTCTGGTCTTGATCTTTGGCCGGCCCACGGCCGATGCGATTGAAGCGGTGCGTATGACACTGATCATGGCGCTGGCTGGCGTATTTATCACCGTGATGTTTGTAGCCAGCAATATCTGGCGCCAAGCTACGCGCGCAGCGGGCCGCGCTTTGGAAAGCCTGCCTGAACCGAACAACGCGAAAGCGGAGGTTTGATATGCATGCAAGCGGCGCTTACCTCAATGCGCGCGCCGCGTTTGCGGTGCTCGCGCGCTACGTACTGCTGGGGCCGCTGATTGGCGGCGCGCCCTATGTGTGGACGATCATCGGCATCCCGTTTGCCTACGCGCTGGGTGTTGGCCCGGCGCTGATCTGCGGGCTGCTCGTGCTGTGGTGGCTGCGGCTAGGCGGCACGCGCGCGGCGCTGCCAGGCCCGTGGCATGCAGCCGCGTTTGGCGCGTGGTGTGGTGCGGTGGGCGGGTTGATTGCGCAGGTCATTGCAGTCATGCTGATCAAAGATTCCACCGATGTGCTGGAAAGCGTTGCGCTCGCGCTGTATGGCATCGAATGGTTGCCGCTCAGATTTATCTTGCCGCACGCGGTGGTTGCGGGCGCGATCATGACCGCGTGGACGGTGGTGCGGCTTACCAAGCCCGATCCGCCGACATCGCCCACTGCGGAGAATGCTGAAGATCAGTTAAGGCTTTCACCAGCCGTTTGAAAATAGAAGTACGCAATATCCATGCGGATTTTGAGCCAATATTGGCTCAAAATCCGCATAGGTATTGCGTGTAGGCATAAAAAAGAGCGCTCGCAGCGCCCTTTTTTCATCGGCGGCTTACTTCTGCGCCGGCTTGTCCTTCATACCGTCGTGATTCAGATCTTTCTGACGGTCGTGCTTTTGCGTGTAGATGCGTGCGCTTTGCGCGTCTTGCGCATGCTCAATGCGGCGCGCTTCTTTCTTGCCAATCTTGCCGTCATCGGCCAGCGCGCGCTGCTCCATGTTATTCACTTTCGCTTGGCCGCGATCCATGCGGTTGGCCTCGCGCTGCGTGAGCTGGCCGCTGGCTACGCCTTTGTCGATGCGCTTCTCTTGACGCGCTTCGCGTGCGTCAATGCGCTCCTGGCCGCGTTCTTGCGGCAGCGGTTGCGCGGTTTGCGCAAACACTGCGCCGGTTAACAACGTGAATGCCGTGGCTGCCGCTACTTTGACAATGGTCGTTTGCATGTAAATCTCTCCTGGTGTGTTTGACGATGTGCCGTGTTGTGTTGCACATAGCCATTGAACGCGCCAGGTACGGTAACCGTCTTGCCGGCAGTTGTAACCGCCGGTAAGCGCTGTATCGGTTGCGTGCTATTCGCTGAACTGTGGGCCGATGAGATCCAGCCGGTCGGTACACATTGCGTCCACACCCATCGCAAACATGCTGCGCGCGGTATCGGGGTCGTTGACGGTGTAGACAAACAGGCCGTAGCCGGCGGCTTTGATGCTGCTTGCCGTATCAGCCTTGAGCATTTTGTGGCTGGTGTGCAGCGCCACGCAATTCAGCGCGCGCAGATCGTCTTGCCAATTGCTGGGGACGATGGTGTAGAGCATGGCGCGGTCGATCGTGGGCGCGTGCTGCTGCGCAGCAGCAAGCGCATCAAACTTGAAGCTGGAAAACAGGGGCCACTTGGTTTTGTCTTGCTCGCCGGCAAACAATCGCAGCGTTTCGCGCGCGACTACTTCACCGGTGATGGCTTCAAAACCCGGTGCGGGCTTGATCTCGATATTCATAAATAGCTGGTTGGCGCGGCAGTAACGCACCACGGCTTCAAAGATGGGCACGGTAGCGCCGGCAAATTCCGGCTTGCCTTGCCACGCGCCGGCGTTCATGGTGACGAGTTGCGCGGCGGTGTGCGCCGCTACTTCGCCCTGGCCCGGCACGGTGCGGCCCAAGACTGGGTCGTGCATCAGAATCGGCACTTCGTCTTTGGCCAGCATGACATCAAACTCCACCGCGGCAAAACCCATGCGTTTGGCCAGTTGCATCGCCTCCAGCGTGTTTTCAGGCGCGAGCGTGCCGCCGCCGCGGTGCGCAAAGATTCGGGTGGGGTAGTGGTAGGGCATGCGTGTTTTCCGTGGCTGAACGCGTCTTTATAACTGCTAATCTGTCGCGCATGGAAAAACCCACTGCGCTTTCCGGCATCCGTGTGCTCGACATGACCCGCGTGCTGGCCGGCCCATGGGCGGGGCAGGTGCTGGCAGACCTGGGCGCACAGGTCATCAAGATTGAAAAACCACATGTGCGCGGCCACGGTGGCGGTGACGATACGCGCACCTGGGGCCCGCCGTTTTTGCAAGACCCGGTCGGCAACGACACGGCAGATGCCGCCTATTACCTGGCCGCCAACCGCGGCAAGCAAAGCGTCACAGTAGATATTGCCAAGCCAGAGGGCCAAGCCATCATCCGCAAACTCGCCGCGCAAAGCGATGTGCTGCTGGAAAACTACAAGGTCGGGCAGCTCAAAAAATACGGGCTTGACTACACGAGTCTGTCTGAAATCAATCCGCGGCTGATTTACTGCTCGATCACCGGCTTTGGCCAGACCGGCCCGCTGGCGCACCGCGCCGGCTACGACTTTGTCACGCAGGGCATGAGCGGCTTCATGAGCATTACCGGCGAGCGCGATGATGCGCCCGGCGGTGGCCCGCAAAAAGCCGGCGTGGCGATCAGCGATTTGTTCACCGGCATGTACGCGTCTGTTGGCGTGCTCGCCGCGCTGGAGCAGCGGCACCGCACCGGGCGCGGCCAGCAGATTGATTTGGGCTTGCTGGATGTCATCGTCGCCGCCATGGCCAACATGAATACCAATTACCTCGCCAGCGGTGTGGCGCCCAAACGTTGGGGCAATGCACACCCCAACATCGTGCCGTACCAAACCTTTGCGGTGGCCGATGGGCACATTATTCTGGCGGTGGGCAACGACGGGCAGTTCAAAAAGTTTTGTGAGGTTGCGGGTTGCACGGAGCTTGCGGACGATGCGCGCTTTGCCACCAATCCACAGCGCGTGGCGCATCGCGCGCAGTTGGTGCCGCTGCTTGAAAAGATTCTGCTCACCCGCAGCAAGACCATGTGGATCGCGCAGTTTGAAGCCGCCGGCGTGCCCTGCGGGCCGATTGACACGATTGCCGAGGCGCTACACAACCCGCACGTGCTCGCGCGCGGCATGCGCGTGGACTTGCCGCATCCGGCTGCGGGCACAGTCAAGCTTGTCGCCAGCCCGATCAAGATGAGTTCTTCTGCGACCACAGCCACCACCCATCCGCCGCTGCTTTCAGAGCATACCGATGCAGTGCTGCAAAGCCTGGGCTACACACTCGCCGACATTGCGCGGCTACACGAGCAAGGCATCGTATGAACCTGGATGAACTGCACGTGATTGTGCGAGGCCGCGTACAAGGCGTAGGCTTTCGTGACGCGGTGCAGGAGCAAGCGATTACCTTGCTGCTGTCTGGCTGGGTGCGCAACCTTGCCGATGGCGGCGTACAGGTCTATGCCCGCGGTGCAGCAGACGCGGTGAACACGCTGCGCGGCTGGCTTGCCATTGGCGCAGCGCCGGCGCGTGTGGACACAGTGGAAGATTTACCGGCCACCGGCAAACAGCGTGCGCTGTCACCTGCGGATCATTTTATTCGTTTACCAACCACGTCTAACTAGGCTCTACGCAATATCCATGGGCATTTCCAGCCATTTTTGCTCCAAAACCCGCATGGATATTGCGTACTCTCTTTTCAATTCTTTATAAAATCTCTCTCAACATCGGTCTACACCATGCACGCACTGATTACCTCAATTTGTATTGCCGCCAGCCTGTTCATCGCCCCGCTTGCCACCGCGCAAACCTGGCCCAGCAAACCTATCAAGCTGGTGGTGCCCTACCCGCCCGGCGGCCCGCTGGATACCGTGGCGCGGGCGCTGGCAGACAAAATTAAAGACCCGCTGGCGCAGCCGGTGATTGTGGAGAACAAGCCCGGCGCGGGCGGCAACATCGGCGCGGATCAAGTGGCCAAGAGCGCGGCCGATGGCTACACGCTGGTGATGGGCGCGGTGGCCACGCATGCGATCAACCCGCACCTGTACGCCAAAATGCCGTATGACGCACTGAAAGATTTTGCGCCAGTCACGCTGGTAGCCAATGTGCCCAACGTGCTGGTGATCACGAGTGACTTTGCCGCCAAACACAGCGTGAACACGCTGGCGGATTTTGTGGCTCTGCTCAAGCGTAACCCCGGCAAGTTCAACTTTGCCAGTGGCGGCAACGGCAGCGCCGGGCACTTGGCCGGTGAACTGCTCAAAGCGCGCGCCGGTGTGTTTGCCGTGCATATTCCCTACCCCGGCGCCGCGCCCGCGCAGCTCGGCCTCTTGGCCGGGCAGACGGACTTTATGTTTGACAACCTGGCCAGTGCGAGCGGCAACATCAAAGGTGGCAAGCTCAAAGCACTCGCAGTTACTACCGCCGCGCGTGCCGCAAGTTTTGCTGATGTGCCTACGGTTTCTGAAGCCGGTGCAGAGCAAGGTTTGAAGGGCTTTGACATCAGCACCTGGTTTGGCATTTTCGCGCCGGCCAAGACCACGGCAGACGTGATCGCGCGCCTGAACCGCGAAATGTCGGCTGCACTGCGCGCCGCCGACATGAAAGAACGCCTTGCGCGGCTGGGCGCAGAAGGCGCGCCGATGCTGCCGGAACAGTTTGCAGCGTTTGTCGCTGCGGAACACCAGAAGTATGCGGAGCTGGTGAAGCGCAGCGGGGCAAGGATTGACTAGGGAAACACTTGCTGGGTCCGTTCGCGCCCCGCTTGTCGAAACGCATTTGCGAGAAACTAAATCAATTTGAACGCTTGCAAATGGGCTTCGACAGGCTCAGCCCGAACGGAGGGTTCAATTCGCGCTCTACTAGAGCGCGCGGAGCGCAAACTCCCGCTGCAACTCACCCCAAAGATCCGCCAACACGCCGCGCACCTGCTCAAAGCCCGCATGTAGGTCACGCGTAGTTTCATCCATATACAAGCGCCGGTTCACTTCAAGCTGCAGCGAATGTTGGCCGGCGCCGGGCTGGCCCAGCACGCGCACGATCTCTACGCCTTTGTACGGATCATTCAACGTGACGCTATAGCCGCGCGCGCGCAGAAACTGGGTGACGAATAAAGAAAAACTACGGTCGCAGGTCGTACCGTCCCGGTCACCGACCACAAAATCCGGATGCGGCGCGCCTACTTGCTGCTGCGTATCGGTGGCAAAGGCCGCCGCACGGCTCGGCATGGAATGGCAATTGATATGGAACAGTTTGCCGTGAGTGCTGCGGATGCGCGCGGCCTGCGCAGCAAGTTCGCGCCAGTACGGTTGCCAGCAGCGGGTAATGCGATTTTGCACTTCACGCGCAGGCAGTTTGCGGGCGTAGATCGGCGTGCCGTCATCTATGCAGCGCCAGATCAAACCCTTGCCCAGCGCTGCCTTGCGAGTGGGGTTGATGGCACCCGCCCACGGCGTATCCAGCACCTGAACATCAATATCATCAGCCGCGCGATTGCAATCGATATAGCTACGCGGAAAGCGCGCTGCAATCAGCGTTGCTCCATCCGTCACCCACGGCGCAAAGAGCTTTTCTACATGCGTATCTTCCGCCTCGCGCAAGCGCGCGACTGCAATGTCGTGCCCAAAGTCGGCCGGATAATCCGTGCCGCTGTGCGGGCTGTCCAGCAGCATGGCTGCGGAGCCTTGCTGCACTTCAACCACGCGCGCCTCCGTGCGGCACACTCGCCAGCAACTGCGCCAGATCAACCGCGCTGCGCACACCCATTTTGTCAAACACGCTGGCGCGGTGAACTTCAACGGTACGCATCGCGATATCCAGCTCATCCGCGATCTGTTTGTTGAGCTTGCCGGAGAGCACCAATTCCATCACCTGCCGCTCGCGCTCGGACAAGGTTGCCAATCGCTGGCGCACCTGCGTGGATGCACGGTACTGCTGCAGATTGTCGCGTGAAGAGGCCAGCGCAGAAATCACACGGTCGACCAACGCGTTGTCGTTGAAAGGTTTTTCAAAAAAGTCAAACGCGCCTTGCTTGACGGCTTCCACCGCCATGGGAATATCGCCATGCCCGGTAAGAAAGATCACCGGTGCCACCGCGTGCTGCTCTTGTTTACGCAAGCTGCTGAACACTTCAACCCCGCTAGTTTGCCCAAGCCGCACATCCAGCACGATACACACCGGCTGATTGACCGGGTGTTTCTCAAGATGGGCAAGCAAATCCTCGCCGCTGGCAAAGCCGCGCGACTCAAGCCCGCGCGAGCGCAGCAGCCACGCGAGCGCGTCACGCACCGCGCTTTCATCGTCACAGATCAAGACCAAACCGTCGTTGTTCACGTTGTTGTTCATATCGGCAGACTCAACTCAAAAACTGCGCCGCACGGCTCTCCATCCCGATAGGTGAGGCGTCCGCCATGGCTCTCGGCAACGCTGCGGCAAATAGACAAACCCATCCCCATCCCCTGCGGCTTGGTGGAATAAAACGGCGTAAACAGCTTATCGCGCACGGCCCCGTCAATGCCGGGGCCTTGATCGGTCACGGTCATCAGCAAATTTGCGCCTGATTGACGCGCTGCAATCACGAGCAGTCTTTGCTCCGCTGCAATATCGCTCATGGCTTCAATGCCGTTGCGCGCGAGATTCAGCAGCACCTGTTCAAGCATCACGCGGTCGCCAAGTACCGTGGGAAGCGCCTGATCAACATCAATTCGGATGCGCGCCGTGTGCTTGCGTGCGACCAGCTCCAGCAGCGGCATGATGTTTTGCACCACCTCGCTTGCGCGCACCGCTTCGCGCAGCGGTTGGCGCCGCTGCACAAAGTTATGCACGCTGTGGATGATAGCGCCGGCGCGTTGCGCCTGCGCCTGTGCTTGCACTAGCGCTCCATGCACCTCATCCGCACGCAGTACGCCGCTTTCCAGCATGTTGATTGAACCGGTCACGTAGCTGGAGATTGCCGCCAGCGGCTGGTTCAGTTCATGCGCGAGCGTGGAGGCAACTTCGCCCATGCTTGCGAGCCGCGCGGTTGCTGCGAGCTTTTCTTCTTGCTGGCGGTTCAAGTCTTCAATCGCGCGCTTCTCGGTCACATCCAGCACCGAGGCCATCCACCCGGTCTGCCGGCCACGCTCATCTACCAGCGGACTTTCTGCCACCCAGACCATGATGCGGGTGCCGTTTTTGCGCACAAACACCGCTTCAAACAGCTCACGCGTGACTTCTCCAGACAAGCGCGCAGACAAGCGTTTGGTGTACTCCTCCCGCGCCTCCGGCGGCCAATACGGCATGGGCGGCGCGCGGCCCAGCAGTTCTGTCATGTCATAGCCCACCATCTCGCAAAACGCTGGGTTCACGTAGGTCACCACGCCTTGCATGTCGCGCGCGCGCAAGCCGGTCACAAGCGAGTCTTCCATCGCCCGGCGGAATGCTTCTTGCTGCGCAATGCGGCGCTCGCTGGCCAAGCGTCTGCTGACATCACGCACGAGTAGCGCAACGGTGAGAATCAGCGCTGCAGCCAGCACGATCACCAAACTGGTAACCATGTTGGGAATCAGGCTGGGCGCGCCGCGCAAGCTGTTGGCACGCAGAACAAAAGTGGTGCCCGGCAGATCGATCAACTGGGTTGCGGTGTAAACGCCGCGCCCACGGTTAGCGCTGATTCTGCGCGCGAGCAGCGTACCGTCAGGCTCCGTCAGCGACACTTCATGATCGCGCGCAAACGTTGTGGCTACTCTTTCATTGAGCAGCTTGGGGAGCGACACCATCAGCCGAACCGCGCCCGCAAACTGGCCTTGCGCCAAGATAGGAGCCCACAGATCAATCACTTCAAATCCCACTCCCTCGCCCACCGCGACAAAGTACGGACTGGATGCCGCCGGTGTGTTGCTGCGCTGCGCGTTTGCAAGCGCCACGCGCGATTCATAGGGAATCACTTCAACCACATTGCTCACGCTGTTCAGTGATGTGCCCAGCGCGTAACGGGTGGTGACAATCTGGTCGTCCGCACTGCGCACTTGCGCGATGACCGCTTCGGGCCGGTCGCGCAGAAGCGCAGCCAATTCCGTGGTGGTGGGCCCAAGTGCGCCCGCTTGCTGCGTCAAACCTGCGATTTGCTGCATTGTCAGCAAATGATCATTGAGCGCCGTACGCATGCCAAAGGCGACTTGATGCAACTCGGTGTCGAGCTGGTTCTGCCGGTCGGCAGCTTCAAACCGCACCGACAGCCACAGCACCGCGCCGGCCAAGAGCACGAATAGCAGAACCGCCAGCGCCGCAAGCCGCGCAATCAGGGATTTGGAGTTCACCGCCGGGGCAGCAATGCGCTGCTGCGCAGCGCGCGCGTCAAACAAATGCGAAGACAGCATTGCCGCATGTTAGTCGTGCGGCTTGATGGACTGCCTGCGGCTAACCGCAGAAGGTCTGCGGCAATCCGCGGTTGCATGCAGCAGGCGTTGCAGGTTTAAATACATGCAAACACTAGCGGAGGCATGCATCAGTGAAGATTCGATCACAGCAGGATTTCTGGGCAGGCATTATGTTTACCGCAATCGGCGCGGGTTTTGCCGGCATTGCGACCACCTACAACATGGGTACCGCAGCCAAGATGGGGCCGGGGTATTTTCCGTTCTGGCTGGGGCTGCTCATGGCCATACTTGGCCTGATCGTCACGTTCAAATCCCTGTCTCTTCGCAAGGCGCAAGACAAGATTGCCAGCGTCGACGTGAAAAGCATATTGCTGGTGTTGGGCGGTGTGTGCGTATTTGGCCTGCTGCTGCGGCCCGCGGGCTTGGTGGTCGCCATGCTCGCCTTGATTTTCATTTCCAGCTTTGCCAGCCATGATTTTGGCTGGAAGGGCACGGTGATCACTGCCGCGATTCTTGTAGTGCTGTGTCTATCCGTATTTGTATATGGCCTGAACCTTCAGTTTCCGGTGTTGCCGGCGTTTTTGACCAAGTAAAGGCCAGGCACTCGTGGAACTTCTCGAAAATCTCGCGCTGGGTTTTTCTACTGCGCTGACGCTGCAAAACTTGATGTACGCCTTTCTGGGCGCGCTGATCGGCACACTGATTGGCGTGCTGCCCGGCCTGGGGCCGATTGCCACCATCGCCATGCTGCTGCCCGCCACGTACGTGCTGCCGCCCGTGGCGGCGCTCATCATGCTGGCCGGCATTTACTACGGCGCGCAGTATGGCGGCTCCACGACAGCGATTCTGGTCAACATCCCCGGTGAATCGTCGTCGGTGGTAACGGCGATTGACGGCTATCAAATGGCGCGGCGCGGCCGCCCAGGGCCGGCGTTGTCTATTGCCGCGATGTCGTCGTTTTTCGCTGGCTGCTTTGCAACCCTTGTACTCGCCGCATTTGCGCCGGCGCTGGCTGAATTGGCGTTCAAGTTTGGTGCGGCTGAATATTTCAGCCTGATGGTGCTGGGCCTGATCGGCGCGGTGGTGCTGGCCTCCGGCGATCTGCTCAAAGCGATTTGCATGATCGTGCTGGGGTTGCTCCTGGGCCTGGTGGGTACAGACGTGAATTCCGGCGTGGCGCGCTACAGCTTTGAGTTTCCTGAACTCACCGATGGCATTGGCTTTGTGGTGGTGGCCATGGGCGTATTCGGGTTTGCCGAGGTTATTTCCAATCTGGAGCAAAAAGAAAAACGTGAAACCTTCACCGGCAGTAAGCTGAGCTTGTACCCCAGCAAAGAAGAGTTCAAGCGCGCGGTTCCGGCCACGCTGCGCGGCACACTGCTGGGCTCAGTGCTGGGCATTTTGCCGGGCGGCGGCGCTGCGCTGGCGGCATTTGGCGCGTACACGCTGGAGAAAAAGGTTTCCAAATACAGCCATGAGTTTGGCAAAGGCGCAGTAGAAGGTGTTGCCGCGCCGGAATCGGCCAACAACGCCGCCGCGCAGACCAGCTTTATCCCGCTGCTGACCCTGGGCATTCCGCCCAACGCGGTGATGGCCATGATGGTGGGCGCGATGACGATCCACAACATCCAGCCCGGCCCGCAAGTGATGACCAGTAACCCCGCGCTGTTCTGGGGCCTCATTGCCAGCATGTGGATTGGCAACGCGATGCTCATCATCCTGAATCTGCCGCTGATTGGCATTTGGGTCAGCCTGCTGAAGGTGCCTTACCGCTTTCTATATCCGGCCATTCTCACGTTTTGCTGTATTGGCGTTTACACCGTCAATAACAATACGTTCGACGTGTTCATGACCGCGCTGTTCGGCCTGATCGGCATGGTGTTTCTCAAGCTCAAGTGCGAAGCGGCGCCGCTGCTGCTTGGCTTTATTCTTGGCCCGATGATGGAGGAGCATTTTCGCCGCGCACTGCTGCTTTCGCGCGGCGACTTCTCCACCTTCTTCACCCGGCCGCTGTCGCTCGTACTGCTGCTGATGGCTGCAGCACTGGTGGTGATCGTGGCGCTGCCCGCGATCAAGAAGGGCCGCGAAGTGGCGTTTCAAGAAGCCGATTGATCTGCTTTGATAGTCGTTCATCAAAAAACACCCGCTGCGATCCAGCGGGTGTTTTTCTTTACGCAGTATTCATGCGCCTTTTGAGCCATTTTTGACTCAAAAAGCCCATGGATACTGCGTACTTAGTTTTGGATTTTGGCGTCGAAAACTCCTTTCTGGCACATGGATTGCTCGATACACTCAGCCTCATTTAAACCTCTGCCTACCCATGAATATTCAACGTTTGCTTGGTATCGCACTACTTTGCGCAGCGCCCAATGTGTTTGCACAGACCTATCCCACCAAACCTGTGAAGCTGGTGGTGCCCTTCCCCGCGGGCGGTGCCACGGACATTCTGGGCCGCGCGGTGGCGCAGAAGATGGGTGAAAAACTCGGCCAAAGCATCGTGGTTGAAAACCGCCCCGGCGCGGGCGGCACGATTGGCGCAGATCAAGTAGCCAAGAGCGCGCCAGACGGCTATACGCTACTGATCGCCACCAGCTCCACCCACAGCATCGGCCCGCAGCTCAACGCGAAGATGCCGTATAACGCGCAGACCGATTTCACACCGATCGGGCACGTGGGCAACTCGCCCAACCTATTGATGGTGCCTGCAACGCTGAATGTAAACACCACACGCGAGTTCATCGCACTGGCCAAGAGCAAACCGGGCGCACTGAACTACGGCTCCTCGGGCAACGGCACCATCGTTAACCTTACAGCCGAGCTGTTCAAAGCGCAGGCGGGACTGTTCATCACGCACATCCCTTATCGCGGCACGGCGCTGGTGATACCTGACATGAAGGCCGGGCAGATTCACATGCTGTTTGACAGCGTGGTGAGCGCGCAGCCGCATTTGCAAGATGGCCGCTTGAAAGTTCTGGGTATCACCTCCGCCAAGCGCTCGCCTTTGCTGCCCGATGTACCCACTGTGGCTGAAGCACTGCCCGGCTTCACTTCCAACACCTGGTTTGGCTTGTATGGCCCCAAAGGCTTGCCGCCCGAGATCACAGCGCGCGTGAATCAGGCGCTCAACGCCGCGCTGCAGGATAAAGATTTGGTGGAGCGTTTAGCCAAGCTTGGCGCGGAAGTCGGCGGCGGATCGCCCGAGGCATTTGCCAAGCTGGTGAGCGAAGACAGCGCCACGTGGGGCAAGCTGATCCGCGAGCGGAAAATCACCGCAGATCAGTAATTTTTTAGCGAACTACGCAGTATCCATGCGCCTTTTGAGGCAGAAATGCCTCAAAACCCGCATGGATATTGCGTACAGCACTTTTAACTAGGCCAAAATTGCCCGGCATGGATTGGTCGAGTAACCCTCTTTGGCCCCCACAGACGTCACGCCAGCGCCCACCGCTTGCATGCAGGCCAAAATGACATCGCTGGTGTTTTCGCCGCTGGTGCTGCGCACATGCACGCCGGGGGTTTTGAGTGCGCCACCCGCGCCGCCGGCGATCAGAATCGGATAGTCGTTGCTGGAGTGGCTCAAGCCCTCGGCCACGTCGGACGTGCAGAGGATGCAGGAACGATCCAGCAAGTTGCCGGTGCCGTCCGGCGTTTTTTGCAGCTTGTCCAAGAAGTAGGCAAAGTTGCGCATGGTAAAGAGCACCGCATCATGCACCTTGCCTTGCTCGTTGCTGTCATGCGTGAGGCCGTGTTCAGAATCGCGCGGCTGCCCGCCGCTTAAGTCGCGGAACGAGTGGCCGCCTACCGAGCCGCTGAACTGGAGGGTGGCTACGCGGTTCAAATCGCAGGCCCAGGCAATCGCCAGCATGTCGCTCATCAGTGTGGACACTTTTTCATACGGCTCCACACCGTTCACGTCTTGATTGGTCTCGGTCACCGCCGGGGGCTTGACGCACGCCGATGTGACGGCCGGCGGGGTGGCCAAAATTTTGTTGCGCACTTCAGCCACTGCAGTCAGGTGCGCATCCAAGCGCTGCCGATCATTTGCACCCAGCTTTGCTTGCAGGCGCTTGGCATCGTCACGCACGGCATCCAGCACGCTTACGCGGAGTTGGTCACGCGGATCGGTGGTGGGCTGCGCTTGCACATTGGCAAACAGCCGGTTGAACACGGCGGCGGGGTTGGTCTCTTGCGGCATCGGCTCATCCGGCCCGCGGTGCGACAAATACTGCAGCGTGGGGCCTTCACCGCGGATAAACCGCTTTGACACCGCCAGTTGCAGCGACGGGAATGTCGTGCCCACGCCAATCTTGTCGGCAATGATCTGGTCAATCGACTTCAAGCTGAACTTGGACGAATACGGCGCGCCATTGGCCGGCAGCGGAATGATCGGCGCGCCAGACATGAGTGCCGCCAGACCATCGTGGTGGCCGCGAAGATACGCTGTTTTGACGTTGTAGCCACTCACCACACTCACATAACGCTTCACATCAATTTTGCGCGCGGCATCTACCAGCGGCGCCAGCTCTTCAGACAAGGCCCAGTTGGCACCGGTTTGCGCAGGTACCCAGCGGTTCAAGCGCACACCATTGCCAAAGAACCATACGCCAAAGCGCTTGGGCAGCGGTGCGCCTTGCGCGAGCGCGGTGCCGTGGGCATTGAGCATGATTTCTAAGAGCGGTAGTGCAACCGCTGCACCGCTACCGCGTAAGAGAGTTCGACGAGACAACATATTTTTGCGCTCCCTTAAATTTTCTTGGCGTAACGGAATGCATCGCTGGCCACCAGCTCGACCAGCAGCGAGCGGAAGCTAAAACCTTGCGCGGCGGCATTGCGCGCCACCGCATCCAGCGAAGGCTGCTCGCCGTCCGTTTCTACATGGCCCACCGCGTGGCGGTACACCACGCGTGTCACGCAATTGGGCAGACGCGCATCGGCCTTGAGCAGTTTGATCAGCTCGGCAGCATCATTGAATTTTCTGTCTTTATCCAGCGAGCCAGAGGCATCGATCGGTAGATTTTTCTCGGTAGTGCGAAAGCGGCCGATCGAGTCAAACTTTTCGAACCCAAACCCAATCGGGTCCATCGCGTTATGGCAACTTGCGCAGCGCGGCTCACTCACATGCACGGCCAAGCGCTGGCGCAGCGTGGTGGTGGCGCTGTTGGGCGTGGGTGCCAGCATGGTGACTACATCGGGCGGCGCGGCAGGTACAGATTCACATCGCAGCCGCTCGCGCACGAGCTTGCCGCGCAGCGTGGGCGAGGTTTC
>JBOFGW010000475.1:0-1609 GCA_051649325.1 Burkholderiaceae bacterium
GGGGGCGCGCCGTACTGCAGTGCGTCGAGCAAAAAGCCGAACTTGGCGCGTGCTTCTTCGGGGCCGATCTTCATGGCGCGGAACACTTTGCTTTGCACGTCTTCGCGGTGAATCCGCACGCTGCCGCCGCCTAGTTCAATGCCGTTGAGCACCATGTCGTAGGCCTTGGCTTTGCAGCGGCCGGGGTCGGTCTCCAGCCAGTCTTCATGGCCGTCTTTGGGCGAGGTAAACGGATGGTGCGCGGCTACGTAGCGGTCGCCATCTTCGTCGTACTCGAACATGGGAAAGTCGATCACCCACAAAATCTCCCACTCGCCTTGCGCGAGGCCGTGCGCCTTGCCAAATTCTGAGTGGCCGATTTTCACGCGCAGCGCGCCGATGGAATCGTTGACGACCTTGGCCTTGTCTGCGCCAAAGAAAATCAGGTCGCCATCTTGCGCGCCGGTGCGCTCGAGAATCGCTTTGATCGCTTCATCGTGCAGGTTTTTCACAATCGGTGATTGCAGGCCGTCGCGGCCTTTGGCCACTTCGTTCACCTTGATCCACGCCAAGCCCTTGGCGCCGTAGATGGCGACAAACTGCGTGTAGCTGTCAATCTCGCTGCGGCTCATCGCTCCGCCTTGCGGTACGCGCAGCGCCACCACGCGCCCGCCCGCCATGTTGGCGGCGCCGGCAAACACTTTGAAGTCAACCGTCTTCATTGCGTCTGTCAGCTCAGTGAACTGCATTTTCACGCGCATGTCGGGCTTGTCGCTGCCGTACTTGAACATGGCGTCGTCATACGTCATCACCGCGAATTTTTCCGGCAACTGCACGCCAATCGCTTCTTTGAACACGTGGCGGATCATCGCCTCAAAAATCTCGCGGATTTCTGCTTCGTTCAAAAAGCTGGTTTCGCAGTCGATCTGCGTAAATTCCGGCTGACGGTCTGCGCGCAAGTCTTCATCACGGAAGCACTTCACAATCTGGTAGTAGCGGTCAAAGCCGGCCACCATCAACAGTTGTTTAAACAATTGCGGGCTCTGCGGCAGCGCAAAGAACTGGCCGTCATGCACGCGGCTGGGCACCAGGTAGTCGCGTGCGCCCTCAGGCGTGCTCTTGGTGAGCATCGGCGTTTCCACGTCGATAAAGCCGCGGCTATCCAGATACTTGCGCACTTCAATCGCCACCTTGTAGCGCAGCATGAGGTTTTTTTGCATCGTCGGGCGGCGCAGATCCATCACGCGGTGCGTGAGGCGCGTGGTTTCAGACAGATCTTCATCATCCATCTGAAATGGTGGCGTTACAGCTGCGTTGAGCACAACCAGTTCGTGGCACAGCACTTCAATCTGGCCGCTCACCAGGTTGGCGTTGGTCGTGCCCTCCGGCCGCGCGCGCACCTTGCCGGTAATGCGCAGGCAAAACTCGTTGCGGATGCCTTCTGCAGTTTTGAATACGTCTGCTCGGTCTGGATCGCAGACAATTTGCACGAGACCTTCACGGTCGCGCAGATCAATAAAAATCACCCCGCCATGATCGCGCCGGCGGTGGGCCCAGCCAAACAACGTGACTTCCTGGCCGATGTAAGACGCATCGACTTTGCCGCAATATTGCGTGCGCATTTTTGTTA
>JBOFGW010000476.1:0-2625 GCA_051649325.1 Burkholderiaceae bacterium
GCAGGCGTAACTCGAAGCGAGGTGGTTTCTGCGCTTCAGCAGGTGCGCGAAGCGGCTCGCCTGGACACTGATATTGCGTTGCGGCGCGCTGGGGTGGCCTGATGGCTGTCTACAGCTGGCCGGACAACCTTATCCCGCAAGTTGCATCGTTGACGCTTAGAAAGCTGTCATCGCAGTTTGCATCGCCTCTTAACGGCACGTTGCAGACAATGTCCTATGTTGGTGAACAGTGGATTCTTAGCGTTTCGCTGCCACCGAAGATCAACGCAGACGCGGGCGTTTGCGAGGCGTTTTGGATGCGCCTGTCGGGCGGCGTTGATCGTGTTCGAGCGTGGCACTTTGCAACAAAAGGCGTTCCCCGCGGAACACTTCGCGGTAGCCCAACGCTTGCTTTTGGTGTTTCGCGCGGAGCCACAAGCATCACGATTAACAACGTGGGCGGCGTCGGCTCTGGCGCTACTTTGCTGGCTGGCGACATGATTGGTTTGCCGGGGCACTTGTTTATGGTTGCCGAAAACTGCGCAGAGTCAGGCGGCGCAATTGTTGTGCCGCTGGTTAATCGCGTGCGTTCCTCAATTGCGGGAAATTCTGCTGTGGCGTGGAACCGCCCAACTGCTGAATTTATCTTGCCTGGCGATGCGACCTCTGTTCGTCGCCCCGGTTACCAAGAGGGCATTGCGCTCGATCTTGAGGAGCAGTTCTAATGCGCCAGCTAACGCCACAAGCTATCGCTGCGCTTTCTGCGGGGGCTGCAAAGTCGGTCATGTTTGTTGAAATGCAGACATCCCCGCCAATCTACCTCAATAGCTCGCCTATCGATATAGACTGGAATGCGATCACATGGAAGGGAGCGGGGGCGCTTGGCACTATAGAGCCGGTCACCGATAGGGCTGGCGATTATCAAGCCCTGCGCTTTACTTTGAGTGGCGTATCGCAGGACGCGCTAGCGCTGGCTTTGTCTGAGCAGGTTCGAGGCAAGGCGTGCTATGTGTATTTCGTCGTGCTTGATGCAGACACTGAGGCTGTGCTCGATGTTGATTTGGTCTGGTCTGGCGCGCTTGACAGAATGCCTGGGCAGCAATCCCCGACTAGGCAAGGCCGACCCGGCAGCATTGTTATCGGCGTTGAGGCAATCCACGCAGGTGAGCAGATGCAGCGCGCTCGCCCGTTGCGATTCACTGCCGAAGACATTCAAAAAACAAGCCCCGGAGACACGTCCGGCCGGTTCATCTTGTCTCAGGCCCAAGAACAGATTGCGTGGCCCGCTGCCAGCTTTTTCAAAAAATGAGGCACTTCGAATGGCAACTTCGGTTTGCGGCCTTGATTTCTTCTTGCGCCGACCGCCCATTCAATTGGGGCGCGTTTGACTGCGCGCGATTTGCTGCCGAGTGCGTTGAATCGATCACGGGGAAGGATGTTTGGGCCGATGTGGCCCTGGAATACGGCAGCGAACGAGAGGCGCTGCGCCGCCTCAAGAACGCGGGTGGCCTTCGATCTTTGTCCGCAAAACATCTAGGGCAGGAAATCTCCCCGTCTTTTGCCCAGCCCGGCGACATTGGTTGGCTTGAATGGCCCACCGAAGAACGTCCGGCACGCATTCCAGCAACACGAGAAACGCTTGTGGTCAATGTCGGCAGAGGCTGGCTAACCCCTGCTTCCGATTTTGGTTTGGCGATGGCTCCAAGGCCGTCTATTGCATGGCGATGCGACCCCGAGGATGTTGCGTAATGGGCCGCGCAGTAGAAAACATTTTTCGCTTTGCCGTTCGCTTCGGCATCAATTTCCTTGTGACTGGCAATCCGTTTACTGCGCTGGCGATGACGGTCGCGCAGGAGTACGGCGCAAAGCGTCAGCGGCAAGAGGCAAGGCGTGCGCGCGATGCCTATAACGCCAGCTTGCAAGACCGCCTAATCACGATTGAATCGCCCAACGGCGCGCGTCAGCGTATCTATGGGCGTGTTCGTACTGGGGGCAGCGTTCGGTTCAAAGGTTCCCACGGCCCCAACAAAGAATTTCTTACGGTCTTGGTGGAGCTTGCTGCCCACGAAGTCGATGCAATCGAGGAAATCTGGATCGACGACAAACCGGTAACGCTTGATGGATTCGGCAACGTCACAACGCCTGCATGGGTGTGGAATGGATCGCCTCTCAGTGTTTCGCAAGCCATCACGCTTACGGCTGGCTCATGGACTGGCCCGCTGCCATCGGGGTGGATTCCTTCAAGCCTTGGTGCAATGCAGGGCGGCCTCGACGAAAGCAACTCTGGCGGGCTGTTGACGGTCGCCGAGGCCGCCGGAATCGTTACGGTAACTGGCGGCTCTGGCGATGGTGCTGCCACGCTTATGGGGCAGCAAACCAACAGCATCCAAGTTTTGCGGGTTACGCGGTACACCAGTTCGCCTAACTTGGCCCCGTATTTGCAAGGCTTGTTCGGCAATACGCTGATTCAGTCTACAGACACGTTCTCGGGCGTGGCGATGTTGCTTATCCAGGCATCTTACTCGCAAGACAAATTCCCCAGTGGCCTGCCTCGAATTACGGCTGTCGTTCGCGGCGCTCGCATCACAGACCCGCGCAGCAACATCACGGCCTGGACAGAAAACCCGGCCGTCATCGCTTGGGATT
>JBOFGW010000477.1:0-1803 GCA_051649325.1 Burkholderiaceae bacterium
TCCCTCTCCCGCATCAGCGGGAGAGGGCGGGGGTGAGGGCAATACACCTCACACCATCGAAATCCCCAAAATCCTAGAAGTCCGCGGCGAGGTCTACATGCGCCACGCCGACTTTGCCAAGATGAACGCCGCGCAAGAAGCCGCCGGTGAAAAGCTGTTCGTCAACCCGCGCAACGCCGCCGCCGGCGCGCTGCGGCAACTGGATGCCAGCATCACCGCCAAGCGTCCGCTGTCTTTCTTTGCGTACGGCCTAGGCGAGGTGAGCAAACCGCTGGCCGATAGCCACAGCGGCACCATGGACGCGCTTGAAAAACTCGGCTTTCCCGTCAACGGTGAACGCGCCGTGGTCAAGGGCGCAGAAGGCCTGGTTGCGTTTCACCAGCGCATCGGCGCGTTGCGCGCCAAGCTGCCGTTTGACATCGACGGCGTGGTCTACAAGGTTGATCATTACGCGCTGCAAAAAGAACTGGGCTTTCGCACGCGCGAACCGCGCTGGGCCGTGGCGCACAAATACGCCGCGCAAGAAGCGCTGACGATTCTTGAAGCGATCGAAGTGCAAGTGGGCCGCACCGGTGCCATCACCCCCGTGGCGCGCCTAAAGCCCGTGTTCGTCGGCGGCACCACCGTCTCCAACGCCACGCTGCACAATCAGGATGAAGTCACGCGCAAAGACGTGCGCGTGGGTGATACCGTCATCGTGCGCCGCGCCGGCGATGTGATTCCAGAAATCGTTGGCCCCGTGCTCGACAAGCGCCCGCTCGGCGCGCAGCCCTATGTGCTGCCGCACATTTGCCCTTGCCCGCTGAAAACGCCGGTCGTGCGGGAAGAGGGCGACGCTGTGGCCTACTGCACCGGCGAGCTGGCCTGCCCCTGGCAGCGCAAGCGCGCCTTTCTGCACTTTGCGCAGCGCCGCGCCATGGACATTGAAGGCCTGGGCGAAAAACTGGTAGATCGCTTGGTCGAACTAGGCCGCATCAAAACCGTGGCCGATATCTACGCGCTGCAAGCAGAAGAGCTCGCGCAGCTCGACCGCTTTGGCGAAAAGTCCGCACAAAACCTGCTCGCGCAAATCGAGCGCAGCAAAACTCAGCCGCTCAATCGCCTGATTTACGGTCTGGGCATCCGCCATGTGGGCGAGAGCACCGCGCGCGATCTGGCGCAGCGCTTTGGCAGCATCCACGCGCTGATGGATGCGGCGCAGGATCAACTGCTGCAAGTCAACGACGTCGGCCCCGTCGTCGCCGAATCCGTCGCCACCTTCTTTGCAGAAAGCCACAACCGCAGTGTGATTCAAGCGCTGCTGGATGCAGGCGTGAACCCACCGCACATCACCGTCGCCGCCACCCCAACGGACTCACCCTTCGCCGGCAAAACCGTCGTGCTCACCGGTACGCTCACCGCCATGACGCGCGATGAAGCTAAAGACAAGCTGGAAGCGTTAGGTGCAAAGGTGAGCGGCTCCGTGTCCAAAAAAACTGATTATGTGGTGGCTGGTGCAGAAGCGGGTAGCAAGTTGGAGAAGGCGCAGGGGTTGGGTGTGGCGGTGTTGGATGAAGCCGAGTTCTTAGCCCTGCTCGCATAGTTTGCGAAGGCTCAAACAATGAAATAGAAAACCCAAGTGGGTGCAAACCTAGAGTATTTGGAATAACGTAGCTTCCCTATGAATTCAACGTCAATGGAATTGAATCGAAAATCTAGCGGTCGCGTACTGGTTTGGACAGTCCTTCTATTGGCAACGCTGCTGAGTCTCAGTTGGGCGGTATTGCGAATAATGGCAATGAAAGCTCCGGAGGCGAAAGTGGT
>JBOFGW010000478.1:0-3467 GCA_051649325.1 Burkholderiaceae bacterium
TGGCGCCACCAAAGCCGCCGTAACGCTGGCCGGCAAAACCGGTGGTGCTGCTGTTCCACGTATTGCCGCCAAAGCCGCCAATGCCACCGTTGCCGCCGCCACCGCCGCCCGCATTATGTTGATTACCGCCGCCGCCGGCATTGCCCGGCGCGCCGCGTGCACGGTCACCGTTGGGGTAGCCATCCGCACCGGTTGCGCTGCCGCTATTGGCCGCTGTCACGCTCGAATACACCAACGCAGGTGTGCCGGCAATGCCTTCACCTTTGAACGCACCGTTGCCCGAGCTGGCGTTGAGCGCGCGGTAATCGGTACACGCTGCGGTGCCGCCGCTGGCAGTGCAGAGCGGGCTTTGGTTGACACCGCCGCCGCCGCGAAAGCCGCGGCCGGTGCCATTGATCGTGACGCCGCTGAGCACAAGTTCACCAGCCACATCGATCACAAATACCCCGCCTGACGTTCCGTTCCACGGATTCACGTCGATCGTGCCGCTCAACGTGGCCGACGAGTATTGCGGCACGCGCACCACTTGAAAGCGCTGCTGCCCCGGCGCGGCCGTATTGGTGTAGCTATTTTGCAGAGGGGCGCTGAGGTTGACTGTTCCGCCGCCCGCACCCACAGTGTTCGTCGCGACCGCAAACTCATACGTGCCGGCAATCGCGCTAATGCTGCCGCGTGCTGGGTCGCCTGTGTTGTCTTGCACCACGCCACTGCCTGCGCCATCACCATACTGATTGGTCTGCGTCGCATTGATCGTGGCGCCTTGCATTTGAATGATGAGCAGCAAGTCGCCTGCGTTAATGTCTGTGGCCGCGCCCGTGCGCGCTCCCAGGGCGATACTGGTACTACCAACGCCTACCGAGGCCGTTGCAGGAAAATGTGCATTGGGATTGGTGCTGACGGTTTGCGGCCCTGCCGAGCCAGGAATTGAGCAGGTCTGCGCATGCAACACCATGCTTGCAGCGGCCAGCGCCGTAGCCAATGCCAACCGAACCCCTTGACCCCAATGTTTTGCGCGAATTTGAATGAGCCGCATGCTTTGTCGCGGCGCATTGGCACCGCATAGTCAACCCTGCGCATAATGATAGAGACTACCGCTTGCCAAGCTCTAGCGCGCAGCCGCCCTTTGCAGCGTTTTTGCAGCCGAATCGTGGCAAAAACAGCAGGGGTTAACAATGCTTAACCACGCAATATTCATGCGCTTTTCCAAGCAAAAATGCCTGAAAAGGCGCATGACTACTGCGTAGTCTATTCTTAGTTTTGAATGATTGGGGGCCTCTGCACGCCGCTAAGCGCGCAGCACTTCAACGCCGCCCATGTAGGGCCGCAGCACTTCAGGCACTGTCACACTGCCATCGGCGTTTTGGTAATTCTCCAGCACCGCCACCAGCGTGCGGCCCACCGCCAGGCCGGAGCCGTTGAGCGTGTGCACAAACTCCGTCTTGCCCTGCGCGTTTTTAAAACGCGCTTGCATGCGCCGCGCTTGAAACGCTTCGCAGTTGGAGCAGCTCGAAATTTCGCGGTACGTGTTCTGTGCCGGCAGCCACACTTCCAGATCGTAGGTTTTGCTGCTGCCAAAACCCATGTCGCCGGTGCATAGCAGCAGGACGCGGTACGGCAGGCCGAGTTTTTTCAGAATGTTCTCGGCGTGGCCGGTCATTTCTTCCAAAGCCGCGTACGAATTGTCCGGGTGTTCGATGCGCACCATCTCCACCTTGTCAAACTGATGCTGCCGGATCATGCCGCGCGTGTCTTTGCCGTAGCTGCCGGCTTCTGAGCGGAAGCAGGGCGAGTGCGCGGTGAGTTTGATGGGGAGATCAGTTTCCTTCAGCAGATCGCCACGCACCGTGTTGGTGAGCGAAACCTCCGAAGTCGAGATCAGGTACAGACCTTCATCTTCTTCGCTACCACCTTTCTTAACCGAGAACATATCGTCTTTGAATTTAGGCAACTGGCCCGTGCCCAAATAAGTCTCGGTGTTGACGATGTAGGGCGTGTAGCACTCGGTGTACCCATGCTCCTGCGTCTGCGTATCAATCATGAACTGCGCCAACGCGCGATGCAGCTTGGCCACTGGCCCGCGCAAAAACGTAAAGCGCGCACCCGACAGCTTGGCACCGGTTTCAAAATCCAGCCCCAGCGGCGCGCCAATGTCTACATGGTCTTTCACCGCAAAATCAAACGTGCGCGGCGTGCCGTGCTTGCGCACCTCTACATTGCCGGTTTCATCTTTGCCTACCGGCACGCTCTCGTGCGGCAGGTTAGGCACATTCATCAAGAGTGCATTCATGCGCTCTTGAATCTCCGCCAGCTTGGCTTCTTGCGCTTTGACCTGATTAGGAATATCCGCCACCTGCGCCATCACCGCGCTTGCATCTTCACCCTTTTGCTTGAGCTGGCCGATTTGTTTAGACAGCGCGTTGCGGCTCGCCTGCAGCGCCTCGGTTTCAATTTGCACCTGTTTGCGCTGCGCTTCCAGCGCGTTGAACGCCGCTACATCCAGTGGCTGGCCGCCGCGCGTCGCAAGGCGATTGGCAATCGCATCCGCGTCTTTGCGCAGTTGATTGATGTCGAGCATGATCGATTTTTCCTTTTGCGCTGCGCACGGCGAATGCACGATGCACAGCGATTCTTGAAACTTTTTTGAAGGTGCTGCAAGACGTTGGCCCGCGCAGCGACTCGGGCGAGAGTTTAGTAGCTCCCTAGCGGGAACTTGAGAAGCGGCGGGATGCGCGCTTGAGGGTGAGGCAGATTAAATGCATAGATGCATTGTGCCAAATGCCGGAAAGTTTTGCCAGCTTGGAAGTGACTACGCAATATCCATGCGGGTTTTGGGCATTAAATGGCTGGAAATGCTCATGGATATTGCGTAGAGGCCTTTGAATGGACTGCAAAAAGCCCAATCCATATTCACAGCGCGATGCTCGCACGTTGACCAGCCCTCTACGCCGCCAAAGTTCAACGTGCATCCAGAGGGTTTCGGCCAAAAGCTGTTTGAGCGCAGCGAGTTTTTTTGCCCGCCGATTGGCGCTTGACTGACTTGGGCAGCCCGAAGGGCCGCTGAAGCGGGCGCGCCTTCTTTTGGTTACTTTTCTTGGCAAGACAAGAAAAGTGACTTGCCGCCGGGCAACCCCCGGCAAATCTGTGAACCGTTCAACCCTTCGACAAGCTCAGGGCGAACGGTGGATACGCATCAACGCGTGAGCTGCCCTCCCTTGCAGGGCGCGCTCCGGCTTGCACGCCGGAGCCACTCAGCGGGCTCGCCGCATGCGGCTCGAAACCCCCGCTTCGCCCCTAACCCTCTCCCGCTCGCTGATGCGGCGGGAGAGGGGACAACTGCTTGACCCATCGCGCAACCGCGTTGCGCGAGGAGGGCGTCTCCTACGCCATCGCCACCGCCCCAAACCCCTCCGCCATCAACGCCTTCTTCATCGCCTTGCGCGCCCGATGCACGCGAATCCATACGTTCT
>JBOFGW010000479.1:0-12850 GCA_051649325.1 Burkholderiaceae bacterium
CCGGGCAGCCGACGCAGAACGCCTCCAGCGAGAGCTGCAACAGCCGGTTTCGGGATGAGTGCCTGTCGCAGCACTGGTTTGCCAGCCTGAGCCACATGCGCAGCGTGATTGCGAACTGGCGCGAAGACTACAACCGGCACCGGCCGCATAGCGCCTGCGGCTGCTTAACCCCGATGCAATTCGCCGCTCGCTGCCGCCAGCGCCCTGGCGGCAGCGAGCAACAACAATCAACTACGATTACCACCCCGGACTCTGAATCAGCGTGTAGCTAAAGATGGGGGCAGCGCACCAGCTATACCGGCATGAATCACGCATCACTACCTCTGCACAGACGCAACCCTCGTCGATCCCGTTTGCTTATTCAGAACCAAACTTATAGCCGCGCTGTTCTAGGTAATCATAAACATTTGGAGGAACGTAGATACCTCTCTGCTGCGCATCCAAAACCATGTTGTATTTGTCCCTGGGCTTTAGTAGAGCTGAGTCAGGGTTATTAAAGAAATCGCGACGCGCTACATCATTTCCCGCTTCTAAATCATTGAGGCTGCCTACATTTCCACTTAAGGGGGTAGGCGGCCGATTGATTCTTTTCTCACCGGCTGCGTATGCCTGGTTAATTAGCTCGGGAGACCAGTAGTCCCGAAGTAGAGACCAGGTTGCGCCATCGTTGAATCCTGTAGCTACTCCGGCGTTAAACATGTTGTTTAGGAAAGGATAAGCAGAAATTTGGCCTTGTTTCTCAAGCTCACCGAGACCTAGTGCAACCGTGCTCATATAGCCCTGCGCTAGTGGGTTCGAATTTGCCCCCGGCGTGTTGTCTGCGTGTTCTTGTCCTTGCAAGATTTTCCAACGCAGATCATCGTTTGCATCGGCAGTTTGTTGCCGAAACTCGTCGTTCACCTGCCTCACTTTATTTTGTAGATTCACTGTGGCAGCCGTGCGCTCTGCACTCCCGCCAATTGCAATGTCATTGATTTTGCGGTTAGCATCAAAAACCATTGCCGCGCCCGCAGCAACGTTATAGCGCGTAAGGTCAAGGTTTCTAAACTGCAAGTTGGCGCTGCTCTCAATATTGAGCCTTGCAGTGTTTATGGACCTGGCTAGTGAATAAGGCGTCAGATTTGTCTGCTCTATAAGCATTCTGTTAGTCATACCCTGATCTGGATTTACACCTATAGAAGATATCTGACTAAAAAACGGTACCAAATTGGCATAATTGCGCACTGTGTTTGCAAAGGGGCTTACTGTTAGACCGGTTGCCACCGCCAGCCGAATGCGTTCATCATATCGATTGTCAGCTTCTCGTTTGATGCTCTCAGGTGATGTCATTGGAATTTTTGGGATTGAATCAGCCTCGAAGTCTGGTGCTGGCAGAAGGCCATTGCCCACAGATGCTGTATCCCGCTCTGGCACGTTGTAAGTGTAAGGAATCTGTGGAGCCACTAATCTATTAGGGGGCAATATCGTTGTGTAATCTACTATCTTTTGCTGGAGTTGATTTTTGAAAAATTGCACTTGAGTTTGGTCGATCGGCAAGCCTTGCAGTTTTGGTACAACATCTTGCGCTACCTGACCGCGAGGTTCATTTTCACGGCCAACTAGCAAATTCATACCATCATTTTCGATTGCAATTTCGATACCTCTCGTGGAGGCAGCGTTGCCAATCCTGATTTGGGTACTTCTTGTAAGCCGCTCCTGTTGGCGCTCGTGCTCCAGCGTAAGCGTTTCGTTGGCGACATCAGTCTGCTGCCTCAGTGAGGAATTTTGATTGGCGATGATCGAGTCTTGCGTCAAATTGAAGTGTTCATCGAGTGCAATTTGGAAGTTTGTTGCATCGCCAACCCGGCTCTGCTGAATGCTGCCGTGCTGTGTGTTGCCATATATCAATAAAGCTTCTTGCATACCCGATAGTTTGGCAGTGATATCTCTTTGAATATTGTTCGTCTTTACTATTTCCTCTTGACCGACCTGCGAAGCGGCACCATTCTTTACAAACTGCAAAGGATTCCAGGGGCCAACGAGCGCGTTATTAGTACTAACCCAGTCATCGGACAATGGAGCAAAATTCGGTAGCGTTTCAGGGATTGGGTTTGTGTTTTGCAGCATGATTGATGGTGCGGGTGCCGTTAGAGGGTTTGGCGGGTCCGATTGGCTGAAGTTGCCAGCACCGGTAGCGAGAGACCCAGCAACAATATTTGTTCCAAGCCCGAATGCTGGAGGCTGCTCGGAACCGGAACTATGGTCTGTGCTTAAATCCGTATACAGCTTGGTAGAATCAAAGCCTTTGATTGGGCCATCAAACGCTGCAGCACTGACACGCTCGCTATGGCCGAAACCAGGTAGTGACAGCGAAGCATCAAACGAGGCGAGCGGCGAATTTTTTGAATCTCGCGCCGAAAAAGCTGGAGCAACGCCTGCCGAAAAGCCCGCTGAAAACGACGGCAGCTTTGAACGCTCGGAATATTGACCGCTAAATCCAAAATCACCGCCGCTATCAAACGTGTCCATAGAAGACAGCGACTGCGCAACTTGCGTAAAAGCGTTGTCGATGCGAAGCTCACTCATGCTTGTCCCCACCTCTACTTAAGATTGAAAATCGCCGGTCTATGCGATCAGACGCCATTGACAGTGATCTGCAACATGCATGTGCCCGCACGAGAGTATTTCAACAGCAAGATGGCATTCATTCGCAAGATTGGCGCTAAATCAGCCTTAGAGCGAATACTCGTAAATCTGCATGCAAACAATCGTTGAGGCGGTCACTTATCCGCACTACTCGCTGTCTGGCTAGACACGCATGATCAATATCGGCTCGCGTGGCTTTAATGCCCCTCATCGCGCTGCGAAGGTGTGTTGCGAGATGGTATGAACTCGTACACTCCCAGCCTATCTCGCTGCCAGATCATCGGCGGTGGCCCACCTTCACCCCAGCCGCGGCGTCCCAGCCAATCGGCGTTTTGCGGATGCGCGCGGAAGATGTTGACGCGTTCCACCGCTTTGTCGATATACAGTTCAAAGTTGCCGCGAAGCAGCCTCTCCTTGGTGACTTGCGACGGATCGAGCGCGTCAATCTTGTTGATTAAACCTGTAGCCAACAGCCCTTGGTACACATCGCGGCGGCTATGCGCGCTATTTAAGTTTTGCGCAGTCGCAATCGTATCGCTACCAAACAGCACCCGGTCTTGGTTGCGGACGATAAAGCGCGCCCACTCGTTCACGTCGCTGCGGATGTAGGGATGGATGGTATCCCAGGAGATGTCGATCTTCACATTCGGCGCTGCATCCAGCACCTCTTGGAGCCAGTCCACATACTTTGGTACTGGCTGCACCGTGTAGCCCAGGCCAGCGTGCGCCCATACGATATCCGCGTTTGGATTGTCGTTAGCCAGCTTGATAAAACGCGGAATGTTAGCCAGATCCGTCGGCATGAAAAACGTGGATAAGCCGCCGCCCCACGCATTGAGGTTGGCCTGCGCCGGGCGCCCGCTGTCCATATGAATATTGACGATTAAGCCCGTGAAGCTCATATTGCTTAACCAATTGTTGAGATTTTGAAGCTGCTCCGATGTATTGTCTACCAGCGCTAACTGATCTGCACTTGCCTGCACCGACTCTTTGGACAGGTTGGTCTCGCCTACCATTAACTTGAACGTACCGCGCATAAAGTTGTGGTGGTCCTCCACCATATTGGCGATGCGAAGCTGTTCGAACGGAATAAAAGCGCTGCCGTTTTCTCTTGGATTGCCCGAGGTGAAACCGACAATATGGTTATCCGCGATGCGGTTCGTGTTGTAGGCCGTCCTTTCCGCGTTGATTAGAGTCGCAATCGCGTCCAGCGTTGAACGATCCAAACTAGGGCCATCAAAATGCAGCCTCGCGTCAACAGGTGCAGCGACGAATTGCATCGACCGTTGCTCCTCAGGGATTTTGCGGCGTATTAGCGTCTCGAAAACGGACTGCGGAATATTGAATGCCGCGATCGCAGGCCAGCCAGTAGGGGTTTTTATCGCTTGTGAGCTAATCGCCCGTCCGTTTTCAAAAGACACGGTGCCCAGCACATTGCGGTTATCTTGATCGCGGGCCAAGTAGTAGTCAGGGATTTTTGATCCATCCGCATAGGTGGGCGGCGAACCCGGCGCACCGACGATGTTGTAGCGTGGCGCTACGTTGAACTCGACAACTTTGCCGGGGAATATAGCGAGCTGGTGTAAGCGCCGGTTTAATTCCCATTGGATTTTTTTCTCCTTTGTCATGCCGGAAAACACATAGCCGAGATAAAGCGGATCGTAGGAGCCGGCACCGGTGCCGGTCGCACGATCGGTTTCATTCGGGTTTACAACCACGGAGGCATGCGAATGTGAATCATGGACATACGGCGGTAAGGTACCGCTGCTGTGATTGATCATAAATTCGAATGCATTACCGACCTTGGCACGCTCCTGCGGTGGCAGTGATTCGATAAACTTGGCAGTCCTTTCCAAATCGCTGCCTGTTGCGATGGTCCCCAAGCTGCTCACTTGTTGGATGATCGGCAATTGGCTCTCTCGCGTACCGCCATAGCGATATTGTTGCGTCTGCTCCCAGGTCTGAAGACGCTGCAACTCGCGTTGCTCGGTTTGCTGCTCACGCTGATGCGCCTGCATCTCGGCCCGGCGCGCAGCCTCTTCTTCAGGTTCATTGGGAAACACAAAGTGCGTTGACCGGTCTTGCGGTGCGAACAGCGTGTACCGATCAATGCGATCGAACACGCTCGAATTTGTCGCATCCCCGATCACCCCGCCGTCAAACCCGCTTGGCACAGGGTTTGTATCCTTCCCCATCTCCTGGCCGAACATGGGTTGCCAGTCCGGTATTGATGCCAGCTCGTTATGCTCTGTTACGCGAAGGAATTGGTACTTTCCGTTTTGCGTCTGCGATGGGGCAGCACGTGACTCGTCATCAAGCGGCAGCTGGATCTCCAGCCGACGGGGTAGATCGACCGTGCTGCCACTGAACGGTTGAGGGGTCGGCAAGGCGTGGCCAGCTTCGTTGAATTGTGGCAAGGTCGGCACGCCGTCCGATGAGTTCCCCGGCGCATCGGGCCGCAGATCGACTTCCGCTTGCGCGTCTTCTTGTGGCGGGTCTCCTCGAATGCCGATGTCGGTGGAAGGTAGCGGCGGAATCGACTTTGTCCAGGACCAAGGCGTCAACGTGCCGAATTCACCGGGCGTTGGCAAATAGCGCGGTGTTTCGCCAGCAGCATCACCGGGCGGCGTGGCCGGCGTAGACGGGCCACGACGCTCCGACGGTGGCGCGATGGGCGGCAGCTCGACAGGTGCCGGCAGGAGAGTGTTGCCCTCACCCTGCCGGGTGCGATCCCATAGCGAGCGATCAACGTTTGGCTGCCCGCCCGGGTTGCCGACACTGATACCCTCGCTGCGCCGACGCTGCTGTGGCTGCGGGCTGATCGCCCCGCCCCCCCGCTCTGCACCATTGGCCAAGTCAGTGGGAAGATCAGGCTGCGGCGGCAGAAGCAACGGAGATGTTGCCTGCTGCTGCGCGTCGGCCAAGGCAAAGGGTGAGAACAAATTTAGAGCCTGCGGCAGATTGCCCGTGTTAGCACTGCCGGCCTTCGGTATAGAAGATGCTTGCTGCGTTGTTGCTATGGACCTGACGGCGGCGATGGGGCGAGCTTCATCCAACAACAGCAACGAACCTCCGCCGGAGGGGCCGAAGCCAGTCACCCCGCCGCTACCAGCGGCCGGTTGCGTGCGCGAGAAGCGAGAGATTTGGTTGAATCCATTCGGACGGCTGACGGGCTGGACGCCTATCGAAATGTCATCAGCCGCGCCAGCGACGCCAGTTCTGAGACCTCCTGCGAGACTCACAGCCATGCTGAAGAGAGGCTGCCCAGTTTTGGAGAAATCGCGGAACCGTTGATAGTTCTCACTTCGTGGTGTTGCACCAGCAGCTTCGCCGATGCGCTCAATCCCACCGGTCGCAGAATCCATCGCGCTTTGGTATCCACGCCTTGCGTTATCGTTGGCTTGACCTGGCACGATCAGTTTTAGCGGCAAGTCGACAGCAACGCCAAATACCATATCGC
Organism: Burkholderiaceae bacterium; assembly: GCA_051649325.1. GTDB lineage: Bacteria > Pseudomonadota > Gammaproteobacteria > Burkholderiales > Burkholderiaceae_C > JBJOQV01. The sequence goes on from JBOFGW010000479.1 coordinate 6,086, forward strand.
CAGCGAAATTAAAGCCGTTCACGAAAGAGCCAAGCGCTACGTTAGCGAAATTGACATCAAGCTTGCCTTTTGACGCACTATCCATAAGGCTGCGCGTCGCTCCTCCAGCGCGCGAGGCGGAATCGGATTCGTCCACCGCATAACCCAGCGCCGCTTGCGTAAACGCCAGCGGACCACGGATCAAGCCATCGTAAAGCCCGCCTACAGTCTCAAGCCCCTCCCCGGCAAACCGCGCCAGCGAATTGTTACTCCGCTGCCAGTCTTGGCCTACATCAATCAAGCTGCGGCCAGATGGACTCTGCTTTTTTGGTTGAAACGGGTTACTCAGTTCTTCGCGCTCCTGCTGCATATCAAGATTAATGGTAGGACTGGGTGAGCCGCCTAGGGGTCTGGTTTGCCCGCTGCTGTTTTGCATCTGGGGCATTGATAGATCGAACGGTGCGCCAATCGCGCTGGCAAGCGAGTTTGCCTCAACATCCTCAACATATTGATTTGCGGCGTCTACATAACGCTCGGCCGAGGTGTATGTGGCGTTGTTGGGGTCGATGCCTAGATCGTGCAGGTTCTGCAGTGTTCCTTGAAGATCGCGGGCAGCCGGGATGACCACACTCGGATCGGCGCCTTTGGCAACGAGCGGATTGAGGGTTGCCGTTTGCGACACGGCGCTGTTAAGCAGCGCTGTCTGACGATCGCCGATCTCGGCCTTGCCAAGATTCAGCAATTGCGTAGCAGGTGCGATGACGGTTGGATCGACGCCATTACGGGTGGCGTCGTAGATCTTGTTGTTGCAACTCTCAGTCGCCGCAAGGAGCTGTTGGTTGGAGCCGGTCGCAACTATGGGTACGATCATCTGGCATGCGCCCAGGTTGATCTCCCATCGCGAGGCGGGCGCAGCCACGGTCTGCTTGACCGTGGGGATGGACAAGCTGGAAGTGCCGGCCGCTGGACGCAGCACGCTGCCATTCGACGTCAAGTTCACACCCAAGCCGAGATCGGTTGTATCTACCGCCGCACCGCCTTGGGTGAAACCGTTGTTTGGCACGCTAATACTCTGCTGACCACGGAAAGCGGCAGAGGGGTCGGGCATAGCATTGCTGTTGCGCCCGTAGGCATAAGACCATCGATAATTCTGCTCGATTTGCTCAGGCGTCGTTCCTTGCGGCAGGCGTTTGAAACCATTCGGCGATTCGTCATACACCTTCACGCTGCCATCGCGGTTGTCCACTGAGTAATAAACCCAGCTGCCGTCTGGCAGCATCAGCTGGGTCCTAGGCGATTCGTTCGCAAGCGAGGCCGGCGCGGCGCTGGCGATGAATGTGGGCAGTTCCCATGAAAGCAGCGATGCGCCGCCGCTACTACCACCGTCAAACCTGGAGCGAAACACGCTGGCGGCATCAGGCAGATTTGCCAGCGCACTGGAGGCATTGAACTTGGGTAGCGCGGCGGTGCCAAAGGTCGCACCACCAAATTGGCCCGCAGGCAAATCCACGCCGCCATCGGTATGACCAAAGCCGCTGAACCCGTGTCCGGCAAATGCGTCGCCCGCACTGTAGGGCGTAAATTTGATGCTATCAGTATCAATGCTGAAACGAGCACGAGCACCAAAGCCGCTACTACTAAATGCGCTCGTACTTAGCCGGTCGATAGCCATAGCGGACAGCTTCCCCCACACACTTGATCAATATCAAGTTATCCATGTGCGACTCCGCGAGGTTTTCAACAACCGCGACGCCGATTAAAGTGACGGCGCACCCGCACGCGCGCAACCGCAACACCCCGCTTAATATCTGGAGCTGGTGGGAGGCCCGTTTTCACGGACAATTTCAGAGGCTTTTGATTTCCGTTATTTTGCCGACCGCAATGACGATGGTTGATTTGCGGTAACTTTAGGGTTGACCTATTTCGGTGCGGGCCACCATCTCACAACAAGAACCACCTAGCGAATCCGTTCATGGGTATCTCGGCGGATTAAGCCTCAAGTTCTCTCGAATACCCGCATCAATTTTCCACAACGGCCAGCCATTCTTCGATAAAGAGAAGCTTGTGTCGCTCCAGCTTGCATCAGGCCTATATATGGTCAGTATCCGAGAGTTGCTGATAGCCTTGTTACTTGACGGGAACCCTTGCAGCCGACCATCGCTTCTGAATCGCACGAGATCCTTAAAGCCTACAACAGGCAAATTAGTCTCTTTCGACAAGTGAGAAAAGACGTTGTCTGTGGAATTGAAAGGAGGCAAACCGGAGAAGCAGGAGCACCCCAAGATGTAGTCTGGCGAACCCGTAATTTCAAAATTTTGTCCTAGCACGTCTGCGAGCTTTTGTTTGATCAGCTCGGGCTGTCCATATCCAGCGGGATTGTCAACATCGTGCCCAATACCGTAAGGTAGCGACCTGCCATCTGATCGCGTCGAACCATAGGGAAATCGAGCTTGATTCTGCCCTAGTGCATGATAATTCACTGCGTAATCGCTTAAGATAATTGCCATTGATTGATCGCTTCCAGATGAATGCCCAAGTAACACGAAGGTCTTGTCGCGCAAATTTAAGCGCGGGCTTAGTGCGCTCGTTGTAGCGACTGTCGGTTGATTTTTAAGCAGAACCAGAGCGGCACGAGTTTCTCTGTCGCGTTTTGATAAGTAACCCACCACGATATTCGGTTGCTCGGCATTTGATTGCGTTAGCAAAAGCGCTTCGGGATTTTCCTGAAGAACATTCTTTCGCGCGTTCATCAAACGCTGATCGTTCCACGGTTGTGTCAAGCCTGACCAGCGGCCATCAAACTTTAAGACTTCAATTTGCTGCTGAACAGCACTCACCGCATCGCTAGACCCCACACGGCCCTCAGTTGACATCTGCTGATCATCTGCGCGAGGGCCTAAGCCTGCGCTTTGCAAATCCGTCGCTTCAATGGGCTCAGCAATATTCTGCACTACGCGCTGCTGATCAACCGATACCTGCGCGGCGAATGGTGGTGTTTGATTGCGCGCATTCCCTCCATCAAATAACTTGCTCGTGTTACGCAACCCACGGGACGCCAAGTCCAGATCAATGCCCAAGTTGCCAACAGCGTTGCCAAAGATATCACCGATATTAAAGTCCTGGCTTTGCGAATCGCCACCGAGCGCATTGACCACGGTGCGATAGCCTCTTTGTAGGCTCTCGCGCGCCGGCTGTATCACGCCAAACTGCAACTGGCGATCCAACTTATCGTTGCCCGGACTAAACACCCCTGCCAGCAACTGCCCCAGCCCGCCCAAGCTGTCTGCCCCCGCTTCACCCAGCCCTGCAATCCCGCCGGCAAGCAGATTTAAGCCACGCTCGAGTGTCAACGACGCGTCATTGGTGAAATAGGCGTTGACCGCTCTGCCGTTGCGTGTGGCGTCGTTAAATTCGTCGGCCTCCAGCGGTACTGACTGCGGATCGAGCGCCGTGGCGGTGAGAGTCAATGCATTGCTCACCCCTTGTCCGATGCCCAACACCGTCTGCAGGCCTTCACCGACAACGCCCAGCAAATAGTTACCAGAATGTTGCCAGCCGTGCGCCAGTTGGTCCAGCGGCCCTGGCGGCAGCGGCATCCAGGTGGGCATGGCGGGCACAGCCTCGCCTGCCGACAAGACCGTGAGGCTGGGAGTACGGCCGAACGCCCCAGGCAGGGGCTGCTGCACGCCAGCATCGCTTGGCGTCGTAATGACGTTCAGCGCAGGCAGCTTGCCGGTGCTGAACATATCGAGCGCCGTTGGATCGACCCATAGCGTCTGCGGCTGATATACCGAGGTGTCTAAGTCTGGTCGCCAGTCGTTAGGCCTCGTGGTCGTGTCGTTGTAGCCTACTGCTGGCACCTCAGAACTGGTGCTGGCAATGTCGCCGCGAGTATCCCCCAGCATGCCGTAGTTAAGTGCCACACCGGTAATCTGTCTATCGTCGAGCCGCCCTTTGAAGGTACGCGCTGGTCCGTCAAACTCACCACCGCGCACATAGGTGATGTTGCTCGCCGGGTTGTAGTACACATACACTTGCGAGAAAGCGCTGATCGGCACTGGCGCCCATTGATCGGCGCCTGGGCCGGCCACCCGAGTACTAATCTCGCTGGCATTTAACTGCGGCGACACGGCGCCGCTTAAGCCGCCGCCGCCCGTAGCGCGAAACAGGCTGGCGGCATCGGGAAGATTAGCGAGCGCGCCGGAAGCGTTGAACTTGGGCAGCGCAGCGGTGCCAAAGGTCGCACCACTAAATTGGCCCGCAGGCAAATCCACGCCGCCATTGGTAGGATCAAAGCCGCTGAACCCGTGTCCGGACAATGCGTCGCCCGCCCTGTAGGGCATGAACTGGGTGCCTCCGGTATCGATACCGAACCGGGCGCCGGCAGCAAAACCGCTACTCATCGTGCTGGAACTAAAGGGGTTGATCGCCATCGCGGACGGGTCTCCTCAGCACACTTGCTCTATATCAAGCTATTCATGTGCGATTGCGAAAGGTTTTCAACGGCGGCTGCGCTGATCGAGTCGACAACGTCGCTCCACGCGCGCAACCGCTACGCCCCGTTTGCTCTCAAGGCCAACGGGTATAGCTAGGCGATGACAGATGAATTGTGAGAAATCTAGCTCTTCTATTGATCAAGAGCGTACCAGCTGCCTCTGACGCGGCAGTGATCACCTACCTGCCGTTCAATGGCGCGCTTGGTTGCAGTTAAACAAGTGACTCTATGTGCGCCTGTGCGTGTCCTATGGACACCGCTAACAACACTGCCGGTTCGCAGACCGGAGCAGGACCAACGGAATGGGCCTGGATAGGCTCGGCGCAGTCAATCCATGCGCTGCACAGAGAAACCACTTCTCTTGCCAGAGCGACAACAGTGCGACCGTAAGGAGTTAGTCGTATGTCACGCGCATCGCGTATAAAAATAACTTGGCCAAGCGCGGTTTCCAATTTGCATACTTGGCGGCTCACAGCTGTTTGCGACGTGTTCATGGCCCTGGCTGCCGCTCTAAAACCACCGTGATCAATGATCGCTAGCAGCGCCATGAGATCAATTACCCTGATACAACCAAGTGCAGATTTGTCCAAAGGCATGCGCTCACCATCAAATAAATTCAAGAGCTGCGGTACTTCGAGGCGCCACCATAACGATGAACTGACCGCAATGCTTGAAGGAATTTGCCTGCTGCAAGCCTCCTCAGGAATAGAACTTTTTTAGCCCTGCGTTGTCACTCAACTTTGTTAAAAGTATGTGCATGTACAAAAGTACTTCAAACATCAAAACAACATAGTGCACGCACACTCTAGACCTGTTTAGGCGATGCTGTTGCTTTTATTGGAGCTTGATCAGATCGCGCGTTCACGCAACTATTTTTTATAACGCGCAGATGGTCTTGATCCGCTACTTCTGAATATCTAGCCAAATTCACTCAGGCCTTGCCCAGAAGCGGCCACGAGTCTGCACCACCCGAGAAGCTTGCACCAAACCCTCTACCGCTTGGAACAATGCTGATGAACGGTAGCTTGATTTTTTATGGCAGACGATGCGAAATTGTGTGCACTTACAGAAACTATAAAATTGATTTCGTGCATCCGCGAGTGCGGCCGTTCATCACACCGACGAGTGCGATCTACCCACAAGCGCACTGCCACGTGCGCATCGCCCAGGCTGGGTACGAAGGATTATTGATACCAAACTTGGCTGCTCCGTCGCTGCACAGGACCGCAGGCAACATGGGCTTTGCTTTATCTGTATGCATACTGTGCCAGAGATCGTTTCAACAGTGCGTGCTGCGAGCACGCAGTTTTCTGACTTTATGCAGTGCGCTACTCAGTGCAAATGCTTGATCGCAGAGACCACTACGCAGTATCCGTGGGGGCTTTGAGGCAGAAATGGCTCGCAAGGCGCACGGATGCTGCGTAGCTCATCGCCCATGAAAAAGCCAGCTGCATTAGCAAACAATTTCTCCGCTCTCAGAGGGCCGCGTTCTTGGCGGCATCCTTACATCGCTTCTCAGCTCGCCTCATTGTTAACGGACTTACCAAATGGCAAGTATCCCAGTCCCCATGAACTGGGAGGGCTCTCATTATTGTTGCCAAGTACTGTGTATAACCGACCCCAGGCAAGCTGTTCGAGCGGGGAGATATGCCCGCCACTTGCGGACTGTCGACCCGACAGCTCACTGAGCACTTCCTGCTCTCGACCAGTGAGACCTGAAGAAAAAGGAAATTGATAAAGCACTTGTATCCTGTGTCGGTTGATAGACTCGTCCCGGCCGCTAGGGGTGAAGGGATAAGGGATATATGGATCCGGAGTGGCATTGATTCCATCATTTCTTGATTGCTGAGACCGCGACACTAAACCATTGAACTCGCGCTGCTCGGCCGCGGTAAAACCGCCGTTGTCCAGCGCGTTGAATTTTTGCTTTAGCTTGGCAAATTCACTGTCGCTGATGTCATAGTCATATTCAGCGGTTTGTAGCGTCTCGCGCGCCAGGCGCAGGTTCTCCTGCTTGGCTGCATTGGCACGCCCCACCCCGTCGTTGCGCGATGCATCGAAACGGTTGTAAAGGGTGATGTAGCGTTGCAGCTCTTGAGGGGTTACACCGTTGTTGTCCAACTGATTGCGGCTGCTGGAGAGCCGCGCCGACTCTGTTTTGTTGATATCGGGGTCGGTAGTTGCGTTGTCAGCCAAACGGTTCAGAGTGGCGAGGCGTTGGGACGCGCCAGCAGTTGCGGATACGGGCATGATCGCTGACTCCTTGTGTGCAAGAGGGATACCGGACTTGG
>JBOFGW010000480.1:0-2251 GCA_051649325.1 Burkholderiaceae bacterium
TGCCGGGGTTAGTCTCCAAATGCAGCACGCGGTTGGCGTGGGCATAGAGCACTTGGTCGCTCTTGACTTGTTCGTAGCTGGGCAGGCGGATCACGCTTTTGTCGCGCGGCGCGTATTTGGTTTTGCCTTTGCCGAAGAGCGCGGGGTTGGGGACGAATTGGAGCGGCTTTGTTACTTGCAGCGTTGCGCCCTCACCCCTACCCGCGCCCGCGCGCGGGAGAGGGGGAGAAGCGGCAGCCGCGGCTGACTCATCACTTGACTGAGAGAATGTCCCCTCTCCCGCCTGCGGGAGAGGGCTAGGGTGAGGGCGTTCCTGCGCCTTGAGTGAACGCACATCCACCGCCCCGCTCTCTTCCTTCACACACTCACCGCCCTGCGCACGCGCCAAGTCCGCACTCATCATGTACGGATTGATGTGCGATTCCACCGGCCCGGGCGCATCCACGCTGGTGGAGTCAATTTCAAACCAGCCTTCCGGCGCTTTGCGGCAGATATAAGCCGTGCCGCGCACATCGGTAATGTTCTCCACCGGTTCGCGCGCGGCCAGACGGTGCGCAATCTCCACAATCGCGCGCTCGGCATTGCCGTACAGCAGCAAGTCGCATTTGGCGTCCACCACAATCGAGCGGCGCACTTTGTCTTGCCAATAGTCGTAGTGCGCGATACGGCGCAAGCTACCTTCAATGCCGCCCAGCACCACCGGCACATCCTTGTACGCTTCTTTGCAGCGCTGCGTGTACACAATCGCGGCGCGGTCGGGCCGCTTGCCGCCCACATCGCCGGGCGTGTACGCATCGTCGCGGCGGATTTTGCGATCAGCCGTGTAGCGGTTGATCATGGAATCCATGTTGCCCGAGGTCACGCCAAAAAACAGATTCGGCTTGCCCAGCACTTTGAACGGATCGGCACTTTGCCAATCAGGCTGCGCGATGATGCCCACGCGAAAGCCCTGCGCCTCCAGCATGCGGCCAATCACCGCCATGCCAAAGCTGGGGTGGTCCACATACGCGTCACCGGTGACGATGATGATGTCGCAGCTATCCCAGCCGAGCACATCCATCTCCGCGCGGCTCATCGGCAAGAACTTGGCCGGGCCAAAGCGGTGCGCCCAGAACTTGCGGTAACTGGACAGCGGCTTGGCAGCGCGTTCAAAAAAGGAAACGTCGAGCGGGGCGTTCATGAAACAACCGGAATGTGCAAACGCACAATTTTAGGTGCTGCACCGGTGAACGGGCTGAGTAATTTCACCGGTACCGACGCATAAGCAGCCTGCAAAACAACGAAATCGCAGCCATTCAAATGCCACTACGCAATATCCATGCGGATTTTGGAGCATTTTTGCCTGAAAACCCTCATGAACATTGCGTTTTCTATTTCGTCAGATTCGCCGCAGCAGCCTATCCGCCACTAGCCGATAAACGGTAGGGGAAACGTGAACCTTTGTAAGCAACCTCGCTCATATAAGCAACTCGGCATTGCAATTACGTCACGCAGCGCCGCAGTTTTGCTCAGGGGATATCTATGTCAGGTTCACTCTCACTCAAGCTGGCGCGTTTGTGCGCCGGCGTACTTTTTGCAGCCTTTTTAGCTGCGTGTGGTAGCGGCGGCGGCAGTCCAGACCCAGCCGCTTCGGCTGGCCCACCTGTCGGCAACGGGCCGCCCGCCGGCCTGCCCAATGATGGTGTCAACGCGCTGTCGGTTAATCCACCACCTGCTCCCGCAGCAGGCACAGAGCCGGCAGCTGCCGATGCGGCGCGCTTTTTGACGCAGGCCACATTCGGTATCAAGTCCGACGCAGAAATCGACCAGTTGCGCACCAAAGGCTACGAGCGCTGGATGTGGGAGCAGTTCAACACCACCGCCGCGTCGCATTACGAATACCTCAAGTGGCAAAAGCCGCGCGAAGTCAATAAAGACAATCCCAACGGCAAATTCACCGAAGAAATGCCCTACGAGGCTGTGTGGCAACAGTGGCTGCATGGGCCGGACCAATTGCGGGCGCGCACGGCGTATGCACTGTCGCAAATCGTGGTGGTGTCCAACGTTGCGCCGGACATTTACCCGCAGGCACTTTCTACTTGGGCTGACCTGCTGAACAAACACGCGTTTGGCAACTACCGCCAGTTTTTGGAAGAAGCCACGCTGCATCCCGCGATGGCCTATTACCTGAACATGCTGCAAAGCGAGAAGGAAAACCCCAAAGAAGGCATTCGCCCCAATGAAAACTATGCACGCGAAATTCTGCAGCTGT
>JBOFGW010000481.1:0-8509 GCA_051649325.1 Burkholderiaceae bacterium
GGCAGACATGGCTGCTAAACAATCTGCCAGCGCTGCAAGCAAACTTTCCCGCCGTCAGCTAATTGGTGCGGGTGCAGTGCTGTGCGTGCCGGTGATCGCATGGTCTGCGGCCGGCAGCAAACCCGGTGGCGTTAAAGTCGGCACGGCCAGCATTTTGGCGGTGCGCGTGTGGCCGGCACGCGATTACACACGCGTTACGCTGGAGTACGACGGCAAGCTCACGTTTAAGCCGTTCCCGCTGTCTGACAATAATCCCCGCATGGTCGTGGACATCGAGGGCATTGATCTTGACTCCACGCTCAAAGAGCTGGTGGGCAAGATTCAGCCCAATGACCCGTACATCGCTCAGGTGCGCGTAGCGCAGAACGCGCCAAAAGTCGTGCGCATCGTGCTGGACCTCAAGCAGCCGGTCGCGCCGCAAGTGTTCAGCCTCGCACCAGTGGGCGACTATCGCAATCGCCTGGTGTTTGATCTGTACTCTGCCACGCCGGTAGACCCGTTGCTGGCGCTGTTTGAAAAGCTGGACGAAGAAGAGAAAAAACAGCTTGCGCAATCTATGCCGCAACGCGCGCCTGAGGCGCGCAGCCCAGATCCACTGGATGAACTGATCAAGCAAGCGCAGCGTGAGGCCGATGCGCGCGCCGGCCGGCCGCCTGCGTCACCGTCGCCAGCGCCTACAGCGCAAGCTGCAGCATCGCCCACGCCCGCGCCGCCGATCGCGGTCGCTCCCACGCCGTCGCCTACACGCACACCGGGGCGCGAACGCGCGCCCGAGGTCAAACGGCTGATCATCGTTGCGATTGATCCCGGCCACGGCGGTGAAGATCCCGGCGCCATCGGCCCCGCCGGCACGTATGAAAAGAACGTGGTGCTGTCGATTTCCAAAAAACTGGCCGAGCGCATTGACGCCACGCCCAACATGCGCGCCGTGCTCACGCGCGAAGGCGATTATTTTGTGCCGCTGCGCGAGCGCGTGCGCAAAGCGCGGGCAGTGAATGCAGATTTGTTTGTGAGTGTGCACGCAGACGCGTTTTTCAAACCAGAGGCGCGCGGCTCATCGGTATTTGTATTGTCTGAGCGCGGCGCAACCTCAGAGGCGGCGCGCTGGATCGCCAAAAAAGAAAACGATGCCGATCTGGTGGGCGGCGTGAACGTCAATTCACGCGACAAAGACGTTGCGCGCACGTTGCTGGATATGTCCACCGCAGCGCAGATCAATGACAGCCTGAAAGCCGGTGCGGCGATTCTGTCCAACATCGGCGAGCTCAACCGACTGCACAAACCACGCGTGGAACAGGCCGGGTTTGCAGTACTCAAGGCACCGGATATTCCCAGCATCCTGATCGAAACCGCATTCATCAGCAACCCGGAAGAAGAAGCGCGCCTGCGCACCGACCGCTTTCAAAACAAGATGGCCGAGCAAATTCACGAAGGCATACAAAAATACTTCGCGCGCAATCCGCCACTGACGCGCAGGCCGCTCACATAGGTTTTAAAACAGAGTACGCAATATCCATGCGCTTTTTCAAGCATTTTTGCTTGAAAAGGCTTAGGGATATTGCGCGTTCAGTTTGAAAACTCAAGTAACTCTTGCTTGTTCCTACGCTGGCACCTTCCCCACCGTGCCTCACGACAGAGCTTGCCCAGTCCGGTGGCTACGTTGTTTTCGACTGCGCGCGCAAGGCCGCCACGAGCACATTCACCACGCGCGCATGCAGCGCCTTTTTTGATGCATTGACTGGCTCGGCCTCGGTCATCGCTTTGCAGATGACTACGCAGTCTTTGGCGAGCTGCATGCGATGCGGATAAGGCAGCGCCGGAAAATGGCGCTGAACCAATTGCGCGATTGCGCCAACAATCCGCATCTGAATAGCTTGCAAGGTTTCCATCACCGGCAAACGCTGCTCTTCATGATCCAGCGCCGCGGCATACACCGGGTTGCCCCATTGGTGGTCGATCGCAATCCCAACTAGCGCTTGAATCGAGTGTTGTAGAGATTTTCCTTTGCACGCATCGACACACTGCTCAACAGCGCACGCAAGGCTCTCTTGCTCACTTGCGATGAGCGCTGCCATCAACGCATCTTTACTGGGAAAGTACTGATAAAGCGACCCGACGCTCACGCCCGCGACTTCAGCAACACGGTTGGTATTGAAACCTGCCAGCGATTCAACTTCTAAAACGCGAGCCGCTGCATCCAATATGGCGCGCACCGTGAACGCAGAGCGTTCTTGACGCGGCGTCTTTCGGGGAGAAATGCTGGGTTTCAGGCTGCGCGGCGGCATACGAGTTGAATGCGAGTAGAGAAAGCGAGTAAAGGCTCGCATAATTATTCCACAGTTTCCACAACCCACTTGGAGCATTCATGGATCAAATTACTTCCCCTAAAAGCCGCATCGACTTCGATACTTTCTACAAAACCGTCTTCTTGACGGAACACCGGCACCCACTCAACATTGCACTGCACGTTATAGGAACATTAGGCGGTCTTGCATGGCTGGTAGCGGCACCGCTGATGGGCGTGCCGTGGCTTGTACTGCTTTTTCCAGTGATTCATGCCCTTCCGGGACTGATTGGCCATCGGCTGGTCGAGCGCGACGCCGCGATCGGTGATGTTCGCATCACACGCAAAGACTTCTCGCCACTTTGGTTCATCGCGGCCAATCATCGAATGACTTGGGCTCTGATGACCCGTGGCAAATTAGGCGCTTAGCAAACACTCTTGCTGGAAAAAGCGCGTTAATCACGCGCAGTCCCGCCCCCATGCGTGGCGGAGGTAAGGAGGGGGTGCTGCAAAGGCGCATGGTTGGCATACGAAGAGTGCGCCCTTCCCTAACCTCCCCGCGAAGCAAGGAGGGAATTGGCAGCGCCTCAATTTCTGATTAAACAAGTCTGTACGCAATATCCACGCACCTTTTCGAGCAAAAATGCTTGAAAAAGCGCATGGATATTGCGTAGAGCACTGTTTATTGCTGCTGAAATACCTGTTCTACCAAACGCAGCGCCCTGCTTGCTTGCGTGCGGCACCCGTACAATCCTCGGCATGGAAGAAGTACTCACCGCGCCACCGCGCAATCGTGCCGCCATCGCGCTGCTGCCCGATCATCTGATTTCTCAAATCGCCGCGGGCGAAGTGGTGGAGCGCCCCGCCTCGGTCGTTAAAGAGCTGGTAGAAAACGCGCTGGATTCCGGCGCCTCGCGCATCACCATCCGGCTTGAGCAAGGCGGCCTTGCACGCGTGTGCGTGGAAGACGATGGCTGCGGCATCAGTCCCGAACAGCTCGCGCTGGCGGTTACGCGCCATGCCACGAGCAAGATTGCGTCGCTGGATGATCTTGAAAGCGTTGCCAGCTACGGCTTTCGCGGTGAGGCGCTGGCCGCAATCGGCTCGGTATCGCAAATGCGGATCACGTCGCGCGTGGCCGCAAACAACGCCGCACATTTAATCGACAATAGCAGCGGCGCATGGCGCGCGGAACCGGGCGCAGGCAGCACAGGCACCGTGGTGGATGTACGCCAGCTGTTTTTCTCCACCCCAGCGCGGCGCAAGTTTCTCAAGACCGAAGGCACGGAGCTGTCGCACTGTTTGGATGCCATCGAGCGCCAGGCGCTCGCAGCGCCCGGCATCGCGTTTACCGTCACGCACAACGGCAAAGTACTGCGCCAGTACAACGCGGCCGACTTGCAGCAACGCATCGCACAAGTGTGCGGCGCTGCGTTCGCGCAAGGCAGCCTGCCCGTGCAAATTGATGCAGAAGTATCGCTGCATGGCCGCATTGGCCTGCCCACCGCCGCCAAGACGCGCGCGGATCATCAGATGTTCTTTGTCAATGGCCGCGCAGTACGCGACAAGGTGCTGAACCACGCCGTGCGCATGGGCTATGAAGACGTGCTGCACGGCGCGCTGCAGCCCTCTTATGTGCTGTTTCTCACGATTGATCCGCGGCTGGTGGATGTGAACGTGCATCCAGCCAAGGCCGAGGTGCGCTTTCGCGACAGCCGCGCCGTGCATGGCCTGGTGGTTAATGCGCTGCGCGCCGCGCTGGCAAGAAGCCCTGGCCAAGGTGAAGCGCGCGCGCAAGCTGCGCCGCAGCGCGAAGCGTTCACCTATCAGCAGCCGTGGGCCACGCAAGCGCCAATGTTTGCTGCTGAACAAAGTGCGCCCTACCTCGCCTTTGTGCGCGATGCGCTGGCCACATCCGCTGCGCAACCTGAAGCCTCCGCGCAAAGCGATCTGGCGACGCGTTTCACGCAGCAAGTAGCGCAACCGATGCCGGACGACAATGCGCCACGTGGCTTTGCGCTCGCGCAGGTGCACGGAACTTTTGTCCTGGCGCAGAACGCACGCGGTCTGGTGGTGATCGACATGCATGCCGCGCATGAACGCATTTTGTACGAGCAGTTCAAACATGAACTGGATGCGCAGCACGTGCAGTCGCAAACTTTGCTGGCACCGGTTGCCGTGCCAGTCGATGCAGACATGATGGACGCAGTCACACGCGAGCAAGATGCAATTCGCAAGCTCGGTTTTGAGCTTGCCCCGCTGTCGCATGAACAAGTGGCCGTGCGCGCCGCGCCGCACGCCCTCGCCGGTGGCGATCTGGCCAGTGTGGTGCGTGAACTGCTGGGTGAACTTGCGCAGCACGGCAGCGCGCACGTGGTGGAATCCACCCGCAACGCGCTGCTCTCCACCATGGCCTGCCATGCCGCGGTGCGCGCCAACCGCATGCTGACTTTGCCGGAGATGAACGCGTTGCTGCGCCAGATGGAAGCGACCGAGCGGGCCGATCAATGCAATCACGGCCGGCCGACCTGGGTGCAGTTTTCCATGGCAGATCTGGATCGCCTGTTCATGCGCGGCCGCTGATGTCCGGCCAAACCATTGCGCCCGCGCGCGGGGCAACCGCACTGCTGCTGACGGTCACGCTGCTGATTGCGCTGCAGCCGCTTTCTACCGATTTGTACCTGCCATCGCTGCCCGGACTCACCCGCTACTTTGATGCGAGCGTAGCCAGCGTGCAGTGGACGCTGACGCTGTTTATCCTTGCCTTTGGTATTGCGCAGCTCGTGGCCGGCCCGCTCACTGACCGCTTTGGGCGCCACCCAGTGGCCATTGGCGCGCTACTCTTGTATTGCGCCGCTTCACTCGCCTGCATGCTCGCGCCCAGCTTGAACTGGCTGATTGTTGGGCGCGTATTGCAAAGTATTGGTGCATGTACAGCGCTGGTGTGTGCGCGCACCATCATCCGCGACAGCTACACGCCGCAAGAAGGCGCGCGCATGCTCGCCAAGGCCGGCAGCATCATGGCGCTTGCACCTCCGTTTGCGCTGCTGGGCGGTTTTCTTGAATCGGCATTCAATTGGCGGGCTGCGTTTGCAGTGTTAACGCTCATGGGTTTGCTTGGCCTGTGGGCCGTGATCACGCAAATCGGTGAAACAAACCAGCACCGCAACCCTCGCGCACTGCACGTTGGGCCGTTACTGACCAACTATCGCGCCATTGCATCGCACCCGGGATTTTGGGCTTATACGCTCGCCGTCACTGCCAGCTACGCGGGCTTGTTTGCCTATTTGTCCGGCTCCTCGCCGGTGCTGCAAAAAGTGCTGGGACTTTCGCCGCCGCAGTTTGGCCTGGGTTTTGCCGCCAGCACTGTGGGCTACTTTGCCGGCACGTTGCTGTGCCGCCGCTGGATTGGCCGCGTGGGCGTGCAGCGCACGATGCAGCGCGGCGCGCTGATTGGGTTGGCGGGCGGTGGCACTCTGGTTGCGCTGGCGCTAGCAGGCGTGCATCACTGGGCCGCGATTTTGGTGCCACAGGCGGCGTATTTGGTTGCGCATGGCTGCATTCAGCCGTGCGCGCAGGCCGGTTCTGCGGCGCACTTTCCCAAAAACGCCGGCGCGGCTACCGCGCTGATGGGTTTTGTGATGATGATGGTGGCTACCGCCATCGGCATGTGGATGGGCGGCAGTTTTAACGGCACGGTGTATCCGCTCGCGCTCACCGTCGGCGCTGCTTCGGTCGTGATGTGTGCGGTGGTGTTTGGCCTGGTGCGCCGCTATGGCGCGCTGCCCGGTTAAATGCTGGCGCCGCTGCTTGCGCGCTACGACGCTGTAGCGCTGACCGGCCCTACTGCCAGCGGCAAGTCATCGCTGGCGATGCAGCTTGCGCAGCAACTGCCGCTGGAAATTATCAGCATGGATTCTGCGCAGGTGTATCGCGGGATGGACGTAGGCACGGCAAAGCCAACCGCGTCCGAACGCGCGACGGTGAGTCATCATCTGATCGATATTCGCGACCCGGCGCAGGTCTACAACGCCGCCGACTTTGCGCGCGATACGCTGGCGCTGATACCGCAGATCAAGAGCAGAGCGCGGCTACCGCTGATCGTTGGCGGCACGATGCTGTATTTCAAAGCACTGACCGAAGGCTTAAGCGATTTGCCCATCGCAGATGAAGCTGTACGCAAACAAATTGAAGACGAAGCCGCCACGCAGGGCTGGCCGGCCATGCACGCGCAGTTGCAGGCTGTCGATCCAGCCACCGCGGCACGTCTTGCGCCGGGGGACAAACAGCGCATCGGCCGCGCGCTGGAGGTGTGGCGCGTCAGTGGCGAGCCTTTGTCCGCCCACTTTGCGCGCACCAAGCCGGCCAGCGCGCCGCGCATACTGCATGTGTCGATTGAGCCAGAGCGCCCTGTGCGTTGGCACCGAATTGAGGCGCGGCTGGACGCCATGCTGCAAGCCGGCTTGATCGATGAGGTGCGCACCCTGCGTGCGCGCGGCGATCTGCACGCAGCCATGCCTTCAATGCGCTGCGTGGGTTATCGGCAGGCTTGGGAGCACCTGGACGGTGCAACGACTATGCCGCAAATGCGTGATCGCGCCATTGCCGCCACGCGCCAACTGGCCAAACGGCAGATGACCTGGCTGCGCGCCATGCCGCAGCGCATTGTTGTCAACGATCTGGCGGGCCTGCTTGCAACGCTCAAATAGATGGTTTTGCCACACTGCACCACATGAAGATGTGCAGTTTTGTCACTCTTGGTTGGCAGGCTGTTCGACCGACGTAAACTTGTGGCTAACCGAACTTGCGCATTGCAGCGGCGCGATCTGACTCATGGGTTTGACTTTTTTTATTGGCGTTACTTTCATTTTTGTCGCGGCGGGCCTGTGGGCCGTTCAGCGTCACAAACGCATCCAGGCTGAAACACAGCGCCGCGAGGAAGAAAATCTCGTGTTGATGCGCGCGGCTATGACCAATAAGACTGCACGCGCGGCCGAGCAGGCCGTGCCGGCTGCGCCTGCGCAGCTGCGCGACCCGCCCAGGCCCCGCACCAACACTATGGAACTGAGCGCCGCGCAAGTGCTGGCGCAGGCTAACGCAGAACTGCCGGGCGTGCAGTTTCAAGAGGTTGAAGGCGGGCCAGCCACCGCAGTGCTGGCCGACCAAGCCGCGCTGATTGATCCCGCCGATACCTTTGCGCAGCCGATCGCGCCGCCGTCGCGGCCACCCGCAACAAACGGTTTGCCAATGCGTGAGATGGCGGTTGCGTTGTATGAAGCGCGCGGCTACCGGCGGGAAACCGCGCTTAAAGAAGACGCGCCAATTCTGTGCTTTCTACAGCACCGTACCGAGCCGAACCGCGCCTACGGATTCGTGGCATTGCAGAGCACTGACCCGGTGGGCCGTGAACGTGTCAAAGGCATCATGCGCGACCTGCGCGAGGCCGGCCACAAACGCATCATCATGTATGCATCGGCCGGCTTTGCGCCGGAAGCCGTTGAACTGTCAGAGCTACTGCGCATCCGCATGTATGGCCCGGCAGAAGTGATGCAGACACTCACGCAACTGCCGCCGCATGTGCGCCAGCAGGTAATTGATCGTGCCAAGCAGCGCGCCGCCGGTGCGGCCGCTGGCATGCGTGTGAACTGAAGCTTTCGCGCCGCTACAGTGCCTCTACGCAATATCCATGCACTTCTTCAAGCATTTTTGCCTGAAAACGCTCATGAACAAAGCGTTTCTTTCAGCGTTTCTGCGCAGCTAAAACCCGCATGGATATTGCGTAGACCGTTTCTAAATTCTGCTTACTGCACTGCGGCCGGGCTGCGCAAAGAACTCCCGTAACACGCGGCCGGTATGTGATGTTTTGTGCTGCAGCACTTTGGCAAGCGGCCCCTGTACCACCACTTTGCCGCCGCCGCTGCCGCCTTCCGGCCCCATGTCGATCAGCCAGTCGGCCTCGGCCATGATGTCCAGATTGTGTTCAATCACCACCACGCTGTTGCCGGCTTCAACCAGGCGATGCAGCACGTGGATGAGTTTTTCCACGTCCGCCATGTGCAGGCCAACCGTGGGCTCATCCAGCACGTACAGCGTATGCTGCACCGCTTTCATAAACCCGGTCTTGTCCGTGCGCGCCTTGGCAAGCTCGGTCACGAGTTTGATGCGCTGCGCTTCGCCGCCGGACAGCGTGGGCGAAGGCTGGCCGAGCGTGAGATAGCCCAGCCC
>JBOFGW010000482.1:0-2435 GCA_051649325.1 Burkholderiaceae bacterium
AAGCCCGAAGGCTTAGTGCCGCCTACGCACGCCTATCTGGACGGCAAAAAGATTGGCCCGCTGACCAATTTGTCTGAAGACCTCACGCTCGCCGCGCGCGATTCTCTGCTGCAAATGATCGACTGGATCGTCAAGACCAAAGGCCTCTCGCGCGAGCAAGCGTATGCGCTCGCCAGCGTGGCGGTCGACCTGCGCATCAGCAACGTGGTGGACGTGCCCAACTACGCGGTCACATCCATCCTTGACCTGACGGTATTCACTAAGAAGTGACGCAATGACTGCACCATCGTCACAGCGCCGCGCCGCGTTGCACCTGCTGCTGCGCATTGCAGCGGCGGGCGCGGCCTGCGTGGTGCTCAGCGCGCATTCGCCTTATGGCCAGTGGGACGCATTTCGCAAAGCCCGGCTGATTGTGTTTGCCAATGCGCAGGATGCGCGCTCTCAAACGCTCGCCAAAGCCGTGGCCGCGCGGATTGATGCTGCGGAACCTGCGAGCAAGGCCACGTGGGCGCGAGCGCCGAATGCGTTCGAGCAACTCAAGCTGCTGGATAGCCATCAGGCCGATGTGATTCTGCTCACGCCCGCGCAGGCGGCGGATGCCAAGGCCGGGCAGGGCGCGTACGCCAAGCTCGGCGCGCAGCCGATCAAGGTGCTGGCCGTGCTGGAAGACTACCTGCTGGTGAGCCTGGATGAATATCCGCAAGCGCACGCCTGGCGCATCGCCAAAGCGCTCAAGATCACTAAAGACGGCAGCGCGCTACCGCAAGGGCTTGAGCATCACGAGGGCGTGCTCAGTTACCTGGCTGGCAAAGAAATGCCTGCGCTGGCGGAGCACAAGCACTGATTCTTCTGAAATTTCAAACACGAGTACGCAGTATTCATGCGCTTTTTCAAGCCAAAATGGCTGAAAACGCCCGTGAATATTGCGTCTCTTTATTTTTCTGCGAAGCTAAAGAGATGCATAGATGCGTGCTTGAGCGCAGGTAACTCGCGCTTAAACCGCTTACACGCGCTCGCCGCGCTACTGCGGCCGCTTTTCCAGCCGCGCCTGCGCCATGCGCAGCAAGTTGTGAATGTCGGTAAGCGTGGTGTCTGGGTGATTGTTGTAGTCCATCAGCCGGTGTTTGCCTACGCGCGTGCCGCCCACTTCGTTGACGACTTCACGCACGGCCTGCAATGCCGGCTGCCGGTAATGCACGCCGCCTGATACTTCTTCTGTGGCCTGCATCAGCGCGCAAAACACACTGTATTTTTGCGGGTTGGGCGGGCAATTGCGATCATCGTTTTTGTTCCAAACATTCACCGCACCCACCAGGCTTAAAGCGCGCTGGATGATGCGAATATCGTCTGCCGTGGGTGGCAATTGTTTATTGGCGTTGATGGTGAGCATCATGGTGTCACCCTGCGTTTGCGCACTTTGCAGCGCAAACCAGCCGTAGGGCAACTTTGCCACCTTAGTTGCGGTGTTGAGTTCAAAGCGCGTGGGATCTTCTGGCTCTTTACCCTGCATCGTGCCCAGCCAATGATCAGGCCGCGCGCTCTTGCGCAAGGTCGCGGCTACTTCGCGCGGCGGGTTGCTGCACGCCATATTCGGCCGCGGCCCATCAATGTTGATGGCCAGCGCATTCACCATGCAGGGCACCGCGCACGTGCCTTTGAACTCCTCGCCGGATTGTTTGAGCGCGCAAGTAACGATGTTAGGCGCGGCGGCTGGAGCGGAAGCCGCTGCCGGCGCCGCAGAAGGTGGTGACTTGCAGCCGCCAAGCATGATAAGTGCAAATGCCGCAGACACCGTACACACCGCAAACAAGCTTTTGTTCATGGCAAAGCCTTTCATGAGTCGCGCTAGCGTAGCGATGCGGCGCGGCTTCGCGTATGTGGATTTCCGCTTGCAAAACGCGCGAATTGAGCTAACTTAACATGCATGTACGCAATATCCATGCGGGTTTTGGAGCATTTTTGGCTGAAAAGGCGCATGAATATTGCGTAATCGCCTTTGAAATCGTCCTACGGCGCCCAACTTTTGTTCTGCGCATTGGGCTGCACTAAATCCCACGCGTTGCCGTACAAATCTTTGAACACGGCCACCGTGCCATACGGCTGCTCTTGCGGCGTGCGGATGAACTCCACGCCGCTTGCGCGGTAGCGTTCATAGTCGCGCCAAAAATTATCGGTGTACAAAAACAAGAATACGCGGCCACCGGTTTGCTGGCCGATGGTTTGCGCTTGCTGCGGAGTCGATGCCCGCGCCAGTAACAAACACGCGCCGCGTCCACCCACTGAACCCGGCGGTTTGATCACCACCCAGCGTTTGTCTTGCTCGGGCACAAAAGTGTCTTCGACCAGTTCAAAGCCCAGCTTGCCGATGAAAAACGCCAGCGCTTCGTCGTACTCGCGCACCACCAGGCAAACCATGCCGAGCGATTGGTTCATGC
>JBOFGW010000483.1:0-3094 GCA_051649325.1 Burkholderiaceae bacterium
CCCGGCCTTGGCGTTCTTGCACGCCGTATCGGATAAAAGCTTGAGTGGGGGCATCTGGGGTTTTTGAGGGACGTGCAGATGCCCCCAAATGTGCCCCCAAACCGGCCGGATGTCAACAAACCTGCATGGCCGTCTGGAAATGAAAAACCCCGCTAAGTCATTGAATTAGCGGGGTTTTATGGACATCCGCGGACTTCGGCGGATTGAGTGCTGGCGGAGAGAGCGGGATTCGAACCCGCGGTAGGCTATTAACCTACACACGCTTTCCAGGCGTGCGACTTAAACCGCTCATCCATCTCTCCTTGCATTGCTTGCAATTATAGCGGGGTCAGCACGCGCCGCTTTTGCACAATAAAAAAGCCCGCATTTCTGCGGGCCTTCCTACTACCAAATCGGCAAGCGCCTCACACTGCAGGCGCTTGCGTTTTGCCTATCAAGCAGCTTTGAGATTGGGATAGCGAACGCTTTCCACAAACTCTTGTACCTGACGGCTTGGAGCGGGGGTCAGCAGGCTCACCACAACAAGCGTGATAATGCCGGCCGGCACACCGAACACACCGGTGCTGATAGGGGTGATATCCCACCACAGCGGATAGTCGGCCGCTTTGAAGCCGAACGCATTCTGGAAGAACGGGTAGCGCGTGATCATGTAGTACATACACACGCCCAGTCCAACCAGCATGCCGGCGATGGCGCCTGCCTTGTTGGCACGCTTCCAGAACACGCCCAGTACCAGCGCGGGGAAGAATGCCGATGCCGCCAGCGAGAACGCCGCGCCCACCAGGAACAGAATATCGCCCGGTTTAAGCGAGGTGACATACGCCGCAATCAACGCGACCACGAGCAGCAGTACTTTGGAGATCGTCACGCGCTTCTGGGTGGAAGCGTTGGGGTTGATCATTTTGTAGTACAGGTCGTGCGACAAGGCGTTGGAGATTGTGAGCAGCAAACCGTCTGCGGTTGAGAGCGCAGCAGCCAGACCACCCGCCGCAACCAGGCCGGAGATCACGTACGGCAAGCCGGCAATTTCCGGCGCGGCAAGCACCACAATATCCTGGCCGATGGAGATTTCACCCAGCTGGATGAGGCCGTCTTTGTTGATGTCCACAATCCGCAGCAGCGAACCGCCATCCACCTTGGACCATGCCGCAGCCCACGCCGGTAAGTCGGCAAACTTGTCGCCCACGAGCGTGGTCAACAGGTCGTACTTGAACAGCACCGCAAGTGCAGGCGCTGAGAAGTACAGCAGGAAGATGAAGAACAGCGACCAGAACACCGACTTGCGTGCTTCCTGTACTGAAGGCGTGGTGTAGTAGCGCATCAGAATATGCGGCAGTGCAGCGGTACCCAGCATCAGGCAGAACACCAGCGCGATGAAGTTCTTGCGCTTCTTGTCGCGCTCTGCATCATCTTTGCCGGGGAACGGTGTGGCGTGGCGCGGCAGGCCGGATAGCGGGCCAGTGCGCGCGTTATTGCTGTTCATGCCGGCAGTCCAGGCGGCCCTGGCAGCGTCTGCAGACTTGGGATAGTCCTTGACTGCTTTTTCAGCCGCGGCAATCTCGCCCTGTGGTGCGCTTGAGGCTTTTAGATCCGCCAGCTTTTTCTCTGCATCAAGCTTGCCTTGCTCCCAGGTGCCCGGCAGACCAGCGATCCGGGCCTTGAAGTCGTCCGCACGCTGCTTGTAGATCGCGCGTACTTCAAGCTCCTTCGGATCGTTAATCAGCTGCTCTTCCTTGGCCGTGACTTTTTGCAGCACAGGGCCGTACATCAGCTGCGGCACTGGTGCGCCGTGCTTGATGCCAAGCCAAACCACAGGGATCAGGTAGGCAACGATCAGAATGATGTACTGCGCCACCTGCGTCCAAGTCACCGCGCGCATGCCGCCCAGGAACGAGCAGACCAGAATCCCTGCGAGGCCCAGGAACACACCCACTTCAAAGCTCACACCGGTGAAACGCGCCGTGATCAGGCCAACACCGAAGATCTGTGCTACCACATAGGTGAAGGACACGATGATGGCTGCAAGCACGCCGATAGAACGTGCGATGTTGCCACCGTAACGCTCACCCAAGAAGTCAGGGATCGTGAACTGGCCAAACTTGCGCAGATAAGGCGCAAGCAGGAAAGCCACCAGACAGTAGCCGCCGGTCCAGCCCATGATGAAGGCCAAGCCGTCAAAGCCTTGCAGGTACAAACCACCTGCCATGGCAATGAAGGAAGCTGCACTCATCCAGTCGGCGCCGGTTGCCATACCGTTGAACAGTGCCGGTACGCGGCGGCCGGCCACGTAGTACTCGGCCACGTCCACCGTGCGGCTCATCACGCCGATGCCGGCGTACAGAGCGATAGTTGCAAACAAGAAGATATAGCCCATCCACTGACGGGGCAGACCGGCTTGTTCCAGGATCGCCAAAACGACCAGGAACACCAGGAAGCCACCGGTGTAGAAGGTGTAGTACTTCTTGAGCTGTTGAAAAAACTCGCGATTTGCTGAGGTTGCCATATGCGTCGTCTCCGGTTCTTTAGTCTTCAGCCTCGGCTACGCCGTACTCTTCGTCGAGAGAACGCATTTTCTTGGCGTAGAACCAGATGATGACCACATAGATAATTAACGAACCTTGGGCTGCCATGTAGAACGATAACGGCCAGCCAAAGAAGTTTATGTCCGCGAGTGGAATGGCAAACCAAGCCATCACAAATGTGACGATGAACCAGATGGCCATCAACACGATTGTGAGGTTTAGGTTGCGCTTCCAATACTCAACGTGCCTTTGAGTAAGTTGCATACCAAATTGCCTCCTTGTGAATGGGTACTTCTTCCCTTTGTAGTGACACTTGCGCGGCAGGTTGACGGTAAGCCGCCGCCCTGCCCCGCAAGTGCGTCTACCCGTTTACACCCGCCGTGGCTGTCGCCGTTGCAGGTGTTGAGTCCAGATCGCGCGCGAGCTGGCGCGCAACCTTGGGCTCGAATGTCTCTAAATGCTTGCGAATATCGCGCGCCTCGCCGTCTTGACCCAAATGATGGTGCGTCATGGCAAGCTGGTACCAGCCGTAAGGGCTCATCGGCTGCAACTCAGTGTTGCGCTTGAGCGCT
>JBOFGW010000484.1:0-14706 GCA_051649325.1 Burkholderiaceae bacterium
CGTGTACACGGTGTGCTTACAGAGCCAGAAGCACTTTGCCTGGCAGCTTCACTAGCGCAGCACTCAATACATCCGATTGCGCGGGCGTTGCGTGATGCTGGCAGCGAAAAGGGACTCACCCCGGCAAGCACATTGCGCGCAATCAAAGAGCACCCCGGCGCTGGTATTGAAGCCGTGAATGCTGATGGACAAACGATCCGTCTAGGTTCGCCGCAATTCTGCGGTGTAGCTTTGCAAAGCGATGAGACGGTTTGTCTCCTTGTGCGTAACGGATCGCTGCTTGCGACATTCGAATTTGCAGAAGCTCTGCGGCCAGATGCGATTGAGGCTGTACAGAGCTTGAAAGATCGCGGGGCGTCTGTCACCATACTTTCGGGGGATCAGGCAGGCGCTGTCGCTGCGATTGCAACGCGCGTAGGTGCCGATGCTGCTATCGGCGGCGCCGGTCCAGAAGAGAAACTGCGCGTCTTGACCGAAATCCAAGAAGGCGGCCTTCACCGGGTGGTGATGACGGGTGATGGGGTCAACGACGCGCCAGTGCTTGCACGCGCAGACGTGTCGATTGTGCTAGGCAAGGCAGCGCCGCTTGCGCAATCGCGGGCAGATTTGATTGTTCTTTCCGGGCGTATCAATGACATCGTTGCTGCCGTCGATCTTTCTCGGCGCGCGCTTCGCATCGTTAAGCAAAACCTATTCTGGGCAGCCGCTTACAACCTTGCGTGTGTGCCGCTTGCCATCGCGGGCGTATTGCCGCCCTGGCTCGCCGGGCTGGGGATGGCCTGCAGTTCCCTGTTGGTCGTTTTGAACGCGCTACGCGTGGCTAAGAGTGCGGATGGGGATATTCGATGAGCATCTTGTACTTGTTGATCCCGCTATCCGTCTTGATGGTACTCGCCGTTCTGGCAGTGCTGTGGTGGGCGGTATGGGCGGGACAGTTTGACGCACTGGAGCAGGAAGGCGAACGCATTCTCGATGCGGATTGATCGGGATCAAGCCCGGCGGCAACGCAATGCCGCACACTGACAAAAGGATTCGATAGGGGATCGACAGAAAGGGCGCCGATGAACAACGTCAACACAGCAGTATTACCCGCGCAGGCAATCGCTCAAAGTGGAGCGCCGGTACAAGATTCATACTCCGACTTGGTTGTCAGGCAATTCTCGGTGATGGCAGTTGTATGGGGCGTAGTAGGGATGCTCGTGGGAGTCATCATTGCTGCGCAGCTTGCTTGGCCAGACTTAGGCTTTGGCGTACCGTGGTTAAGCTATGGCCGTCTTCGCCCTTTGCATACCAACGCAGTGATCTTTGCGTTTGGCGGCAGTGTTTTGTTCGCGACAAGCTACTACGTGGTTCAGCGCACTTGCCAAGTCAGGCTGTTCGCCCCGCAGCTTGCGGGCTTTACGTTCTGGGGTTGGCAAGCGGTGATCATCGCTGCCGCCATCACACTGCCGCTCGGTTATACCCAAGGCAAGGAGTACGCCGAGCTTGAGTGGCCTATTGATATTCTGATCGCAGTTGTCTGGGTGGCTTATGCGGTTGTTTTTTTCGGCACGATTGCGAAGCGGCGCGTGCAGCATATCTACGTTGCAAACTGGTTCTTTGGCGCTTTTATTCTCACGGTTGCGCTATTGCACATCGTGAATAGCGCCTCCATGCCTGCAGGAATTCTCAAGTCTTACTCGGCTTACGCCGGAGTACAGGACGCCATGGTGCAGTGGTGGTACGGCCATAACGCTGTGGGCTTTTTCTTGACGGCCGGCTTTCTGGGGATCATGTACTACTTTGTGCCCAAACAAGCGGGCCGCCCAGTGTATTCCTATCGTCTTTCGGTGGTGCACTTTTGGGCGCTTATCTTCACCTACATGTGGGCTGGCCCACATCATTTGCACTACACCGCGCTGCCGGACTGGGCACAGTCCATCGGCATGCTCTTTTCACTAATTTTGCTCGCACCGTCATGGGGCGGGATGATCAACGGCATCATGACTTTGTCGGGCGCGTGGCACAAATTGCGGGACGATCCGATCTTGCGCTTCTTGATCGTTTCTCTGTCCTTCTACGGCATGAGTACCTTCGAAGGGCCAATGATGTCAATCAAAACTGTCAACGCGCTTTCACACTACACCGACTGGACGATTGGCCATGTGCACTCAGGCGCACTGGGCTGGGTGGGGCTGATCTCGATGGGCGCGCTGTACTTCCTGATTCCCAAGCTATTTGCGCAAGATCGCATGTACAGCGTCAAGGCAATTGAGGTGCATTTTTGGGTGGCCACTATTGGGATCGTGCTCTATATCGCAGCGATGTGGATTGCGGGCGTTATGCAGGGGCTCATGTGGCGCAGCGTGAATGTGGATGGCACGCTGACCTACACATTCGTGGAATCAGTTAAAGCGACTTTTCCGTACTACATCGTTCGTTTGCTGGGCGGCGTGCTGTATCTAGGCGGGATGCTGATTATGGCGTGGAACGTTTGGAAGACCGTGCGTGCAGGCCGGCCCAGCACTGTCGCCATTCCGGCACTCGCACACGCATAGGGAGGCCATATGTCTGGCGTGCACGAAAAAATCGAAACAAACAATTTGCTGATGATCGTGTTGATTCTTCTGGTCGTTGCTATTGGCGGACTGGTGGAAATCGTTCCCTTGTTTTTCCAGCGGTCTACCACTGAAGCGGTCAAAGGCTTGCAACCCTACACACCGCTTCAGCTCGCCGGGCGGGACGTTTATCTGCGCGAAGGTTGCTACAACTGTCATTCGCAAATGATCCGGCCTTTCCAAGCCGAAACCCTTCGATATGGGCACTATTCCGTAGCGGGTGAATTTGTGTACGACCATCCGTTTCAATGGGGCAGCAAGCGTACAGGCCCCGACTTGCACCGGGTAGGTGGTCGCTATAGCGATGAGTGGCACAGGATTCACCTGATCAACCCGCGTGATCTGGTGCCCGAATCAAACATGCCTGCATACCCTTGGCTTGAGCGCGCAAGTGTTGATGGCGAACAAATCAAGTCACACATGCGCGCACTGCAGCGTCTAGGCGTTCCTTATACCGATGTACAGATCGGCGAAGCTGGCAAACAGGTTGCCGCCAAAACGGAGATGGATGCGCTCATCGCGTATTTGCAGGGTCTTGGTTTAAGCATGAAATAGGGAGCAAGCCGTGGATATCAACATCATTCGGATCGCCGTCACCATCCTGTCATTTGTCGCTTTTGCGGGAATCATGGTTTGGGTAATGCGCCCGGCGAATCGTGATCGGTTCGCCGCAGCTGAAAAACTGCCGTTTGTTGATACGGATGGAGCGCGGCATGAGTGACTTTTTCAGCCCGTTTTGGTCTTGGTATGTCGCCGCAGCCACGCTGATTGGTATTGCCGCATGCTTGTGGCTTCTGTTCGCGACCAGCCGCAAGCGCGTGCAAGCGCGGCAAGACAACACGACCGGCCATGTGTGGGACGAAGATCTTCAAGAGCTGAACAATCCGCTACCACGCTGGTGGATGTGGCTTTTCGTGCTGACGATTGTCTTTTCTGTGGCTTATCTCGCTTTGTATCCCGGTCTGGGTGCTTATGCGGGTGCGTGGCGGTGGACATCTGCGGAGCAACACGCTAAAGAAATGCGGGAAGCACGCGAAGCGGCAGCTCCGGTATACGCGCAGTTTGAGGGCGCAGACGCAATCAAGCTATCCACAAATGCAGCAGCACTCGAAATCGGGCAACGCCTTTATTTGAATAATTGCGCGCAGTGCCATGGTTCTGATGGGCGCGGTGCCAAAGGGTTTCCAAACCTGACGGATGCGGACTGGCTGTATGGCAATGCGCCGGATGCAATCAGCACCACCATTGCGAAAGGGCGTGTGGGTGCTATGCCGCCACTCGCGGCAGCTGTTGGAACGGATGAGGACGTCAAGAACCTTGCGCACTATGTCCTATCGCTATCGGGGAGTCCAGCCGATCCCCTGCGCGTTATTGCGGGCAGGCCAAAGTTTGCCGTGTGCGTTGCATGTCACGGCCCGGACGGAAAAGGGAACCAAACGCTTGGAGCCCCTAATTTGGCTGACAACATCTGGCTGCATGGCTGGGGTGAAAACGCCGTTGCCGAGATTATTCGCAATGGGAAGAACAACATCATGCCGGCGCACGAGGATAAGTTCACGGCTGATCAAATAAGAATCCTCACAGCTTATGTGCTGAGTTTGTCCCGCAGCGAGTTAGCCGTAGCCCGATAGCGCGTATTCGTTATGGTGCAGCCTACACGCAAGATCATCCCCATCGCTCCCGCATTACCGCCGGACGAAGGCGATGATCTTGTGTCCTTGTATGAGGCGCGGCAAAAAATCTATCCGCGCAGCGTGACGGGTTGGTTCCACACGTGGCGGTGGTTGTTGGTGTGGGCCACGCAACTGGTCTTTTATGGATTGCCTTGGTTGACGTGGAATGACCGGCCAGCCGTTCTATTCGATCTGGAAGCGCGGCGCTTCTACATCTTTAATCTAGTTTTGTACCCGCAGGACTTCATCTACCTCACCGGCTTGCTAATCATTAGCGCACTGTCGCTGTTTCTGTTTACGGCTGTTGCGGGGCGGCTATGGTGCGGATACGCGTGCCCGCAGACGGTGTACACAGAGATATTCATGTGGGTGGAGCAGAAGATCGAGGGGGATCGCTTGGCACGGCAGCGCTTGGATGCGAGCGGCTGGAATCTGGACAAAGTGTGGCGCAAGGCCAGCAAACACTTTGTCTGGATTGTCATTGGGCTGTGGACTGGCTTCACCTTTGTGGGCTATTTCACGCCGATTCGGCATTTGGCATCTGAGGTGGCCACACTCAGCCTTGGGCCGTGGGAAACCTTCTGGGTGCTTTTTTACGGCTTTGCAACCTATGGCAACGCTGGGTGGATGCGCGAGCAGGTATGCAAGTACATGTGCCCTTACGCGCGGTTTCAAAGTGCAATGTTCGATAAAGACACGCTGATCATCGCCTATGACGAGCGCCGCGGTGAGCCGCGAGGTTCGCGCGGGCGCCGCGTTGACCACAAGGCCCAGGGTCTGGGCGACTGCATTGATTGCGGCCTGTGTGTTCACGTCTGCCCAACCGGGATCGACATCCGCCAAGGTCTGCAATACGAGTGTATTGGTTGTGCTGCGTGTATCGATGTATGCAATACCGTGATGGACAAGATGCAGTACCCGCGCGGCCTGATCCGCTACGGCACTCAGCGTGAAATGTCGCAGCAGCAAGCCGACAAAGGCTTGTTGCGTCACGTGTTACGGCCAAGGGTCATGATCTACGGCGGAATCTTGGTAGCCGTTTCTGCGGCTTTGCTTGCGAGCTTGGTCATGCGCAGCGACTTTAAGGTGAACGTGGTGCGTGACCGCGCTGTGATCGCCAGGATCGTTGCACCCGGCGATGTGGAGAACGTATACCGCCTGCAAGTCATGAACGCTGCAGAAGAAGTGCGCCGATTTAGTATCGATGTCAGCGGATTGACCGGCATCAAAATCGTGTCGGAGCAGCAGTTGGAACTTGGCGCTGCGCAATCCAAATGGGCCACGGTTCGCGTTACGGTGCCCGTTGGCGCCGCGCCGCCAGGATCCCAGCCGATTGCCTTCAACATCCGCTCGATCGATGAGAGTGAGTCTGAAGTCACTGAAAAATCTGTTTTTGTTGTTCCACGTTAGGAGGTTGCCGTGACCAGAGATTCTTCGCTTAAGCCCTGGTGGCGCGAGCTATCGGTTTGGTTGCTCATGAGCGGCCCGATTGTGGCCGTGGTCGCAGGTGTGATCACAACGATCATTGCATTTGCACTACCAGATCCACTGGTCGCTAGCGACGCTCGGCGCAGCGCTACAGACTTGGCGCGCGCTCAGGCCGCTTCCGCTGCAGCGCTGGAGCCCGCGCAGAAGGCGCGCAACCACAGTGCTACCGGTGGGTTGGCAAAATAAATGGCTGCGACTGACAGGCAGCGCTGGATGTTTATTCTGTGGCCTGCATTTTTGGCTGCGTGTGCGCTTGAGGCTGTAGTGTTTGCCATCGTCGATCCTGCAGAGCTGCATTGGTTCAGAAGCCACTTGGCGTTGCCGCCAAGCGGCGTTTACACAGTGGCGTTTTTCGGTTTTCTGGCGATCACGATTGGTGCTTGTTACCTGACATACGCGTTGGCTGCGACGGCGCGCGAAGACCACCGCATGGGTGTGCACAGCGATGTCTGAAAGCGCGCTTTTCCTAACGCTGGTAGCCACCGGGTTTTTGATGGGAATTGCCGGCAGCCCGCACTGCCTCGCCATGTGTGCAGGCCCTGCCACGTGGGTACTTAGCACCGCGCGCGAGCCAGGGGCATGGACGTCATGGTTGCTGTTCAATCTGGGCAGAATGCTTGGATATGCACTGCTGGGTGTGTTGATGGCAGCAATCTTTGCGGCGCTGCGCGAAGCGGTTGTGCTGGTGCGCGTGGCGCAGCCGTTTTGGGTCATGCTTCACGTGGTGATTCTTGTGCTTGCGCTGCACTTGGCTGTTGCAGGCCAACAGCCGCGGTTCATTGGCCAGTGGGCGCATGCGGCGGTATCGCGCGCAAACCGTGTTGGGCCATCCGCGGCAGGCGAGCAGGTGATCCGTGCCCCCCAATTACGATCAAAAACCACTGCATGGAACCGCCCGGTTTTTACGGGAATGTTGTGGGCTTTCATGCCCTGCGGCCTGCTTTACGCGGGTCTTCTCACCGCAGCGTTGTCAAACAACCTGGTCACCGCCGGCGCAACCATGCTGGCATTTGGCGCAGGTACATCGGTGACATTGATGGCCGTACCCGCATTCAAAGCTGCAGGCGCAAACATGATCAAACGCAGCTTTTTGGCGCGGCTAAACGCCGATGGGCGGCTTGGCGGTCGGCTTGCAGGCGCTGCGCTTGCCGCATTGTCAGGCTGGATTTTGTTTGCGCAAGCCACGAATCGCAGCGGCGGCTTGTTCTGTTTTTGAAGCACGTAGGCAGAAAAAAGCCTGCAACGGCGATGCCGCTGCAGGCTGGTATCTGGCTCCTCGACCTGGGCTCGAACCAGGGACCTACGGATTAACAGTCCGGCGCTCTACCGACTGAGCTATCGAGGAATAGCTTTCTAGTATAGCGGTTTCGGTTTGCCGCCTCAAATCCTTGGGTTAGAGCACCTTTGCTATTGCGTCCGCCACGTAACCGACGTTGCGTGAATTGAGCGCAGCCACGCAGATGCGGCCGGTCGATACGGCATAGATGCCAAACTCTTCCCGCAACCGGTCCACCTGGGCCGCGGTCAACCCGGAATAAGAAAACATACCGCGCTGCGCGTTGACAAAACTGAAATCGTGCTTGGGCGCCTTGGCTTTCAGCTCCGCCACCAGCGTATTGCGCATCAGCTTAATGCGGTCGCGCATTTCGGCCAGTTCCTGCTCCCACATGGTGCGCAGCTCAGGTGTGGTGAGCACCGCCGCAACCACCGCGCCACCGTGCGTGGGTGGGTTGGAATAGTTAGTGCGAATCACGCGCTTGAGCTGGCTGATCACGCGGGCTGATTCTTCTTTGCTGCTTGTCACAATCGACAGCGCGCCAACGCGCTCGCCATAAAGCGAGAATGACTTTGAAAACGAATTGGAAAGGAAAAAGCTCATCCCGCTTTGGACAAACATGCGCAGCGCCGCGCCGTCTGCTTCAATGCCATCGCCAAAACCTTGATAGGCAAAATCCAGAAATGGCACCAAGTTGCCTGCCTTGACGGCCTGAACAATCTGTTGCCACTGCTCAGCGGACAGATCCACACCGGTGGGGTTGTGGCAGCACGCATGCAAAACCACGATGGAGCCCGCAGGCAGTGCCTTGATGGCCGCCAGCATGCCGGCAAAGTTCAAGCCGTGCGTGGCCGCGTCGTAGTAGGGATAGCTCTGCACTTTGAAGCCGGCGGTTTCAAACAGCGCGCGATGGTTTTCCCAGCTCGGGTCGCTGATGGCCACGATCGCATTTGGATTGAGCTGCTTGAGAAAATCTGCGCCAATCTTCAGCGCACCGGTGCCGCCCAGCGCCTGCGCTGTGACAACGCGGCCCTGCGCGAGCAGTTCAGACTTTTCGCCAAACAGGAGCTTTTGCACTGCGCTGTCATACGCGGCAATCCCGTCGATGGGCAGGTAACCGCGCGGTGCAACCTGCGCGCTGCGCGCCTTTTCAGCTGCCGCAACGGCGCGCAAGACGGGGATTTTGCCTTCGTCGTTGGTATACACGCCCACGCCCAAATTGACTTTGGTAGCGCGAGTATCCGCGTTAAATGCTTCGTTCAGGCCAAGAATCGGGTCGCGCGGGGCCATTTCCACCGCTGCGAACAGTTGCGCGGACATGCAAAAACTCTCCAATAAGCAATTGATCGGGTCAGAGAACACTACTGACACACACCTGTCAGCAGCAACGGACTACAAACGCACTTAAACTCGAATGTTGTTCCATTTTACCGGGGCGCTACGCGTCCTTTATGCGGATTGTGCATATGGCTGATACAGCAGTGGTTGAAGCGGTTCCCACACCCGCAAAAGTGATTGAGTTTGAAGGCAGCCCCTTCAAGCTGCACCAGCCGTTTCCCCCGGCAGGTGACCAGCCTGCGGCGATCGACAAGCTGGTCGAGGGCATGGAAGACGGCCTGTCGTTTCAAACCTTGCTGGGCGTGACCGGCAGCGGCAAAACCTACACCATGGCCAACGTGATCGCGCGCATGGGCCGGCCGGCGCTGGTGCTGGCGCACAATAAAACGCTGGCGGCGCAGCTCTATGCGGAGTTTCGGGAGTTTTTCCCGCACAACGCGGTGGAATACTTTGTCAGCTACTACGACTACTACCAACCCGAAGCGTATGTGCCGCAGCGTGATCTGTTCATTGAAAAGGATTCTTCCATCAATGAACACATCGAGCAGATGCGCCTGTCTGCCACCAAGAGCCTGCTCGAGCGGCGTGACACAGTGATTGTGGCCAGCGTGTCATGCATTTATGGCATCGGCAACCCCAACGAATACCACGCGATGATTTTGATTCTGCGCGTGGGCGACAAGCTCAGCCAGCGCGATGTGATCGCGCGCCTGGTGGCCATGCAATACACCCGCAGCGAGCTGGATTTTTCTCGTGGCAGCTTCCGCGTGCGTGGCGATACGATTGATGTGTTCCCCGCCGAGCATGCCGAACTCGCCATTCGCATCGAGCTGTTTGACGATCAAGTAGATTCAATTACGTTGTTCGACCCGCTGACCGGCCGCACGCGCCAGAAAATCCCGCGCTTTACGGTTTACCCCGGCAGCCACTACGTTACGCCGCGGCCCACGGTGCTGCGCGCGATTGAAACCATCAAGACTGAGCTGCGCGATCGGCTAGATTTGTTTTACAAAGAAAACAAACTCGTTGAAGCGCAGCGGCTGGAGCAGCGCACGCGTTTTGATTTGGAAATGCTGCAAGAGCTAGGTTTTTGCAAAGGCATCGAGAATTACTCGCGCCACTTTTCCGGCGCCAAGGCGGGCGATCCGCCGCCCACGCTGGTGGACTATTTGCCAGACGATGCGCTGATGTTTTTGGACGAAAGCCACGTGATGATCGGCCAGCTCAACGCCATGTACAACGGCGACCGTTCGCGCAAGCAAACGCTGGTGGATTACGGCTTTCGCCTGCCCAGCGCGCTGGACAATCGCCCGCTCAAGTTTGAAGAGTTCGAAGGCAAGATGCGCCAGGCCGTGTTTGTCTCCGCCACGCCGGCAGACTATGAAACCAAGCGCTCCGCGCAGGTGGTGGAGCAGGTGGTGCGGCCAACGGGTCTGGTGGACCCGATTGTCGAGGTGCGCCCCGCCTCTACGCAGGTGGATGATGTGCTGTCTGAAATCAATGCGCGCGTGGTCAAGAACGAACGCGTGTTTGTCACCACACTCACCAAGCGCATGGCCGAGGATTTGACTGATTATCTCGGCGAACACGGCGTGAAAGTCCGCTACCTGCACAGCGATATCGATACTGTGGAGCGCGTAGAGATTTTGCGCGATCTGCGCCTGGGTGTTTTTGACGTACTGGTCGGCATCAACCTGCTGCGCGAGGGGCTGGACGTACCCGAAGTATCACTGGTGGCAATTCTCGACGCCGACAAAGAAGGCTTCTTGCGCAGCGGCCGCAGCCTGATTCAAACCATCGGCCGCGCCGCGCGGCACTTAAACGGCACCGCGATTCTGTATGGCGATGTAATGACAGATTCTATGAAAGCCGCGATTGGCGAGACTAACCGCCGCCGCGACAAACAGATCGCCTTCAAC
The DNA here is from genome assembly GCA_051649325.1 of Burkholderiaceae bacterium. Classification (GTDB taxonomy): domain Bacteria; phylum Pseudomonadota; class Gammaproteobacteria; order Burkholderiales; family Burkholderiaceae_C; genus JBJOQV01. The sequence goes on from JBOFGW010000484.1 coordinate 10,292, forward strand.
CTCGCCAACGGCATCACGCCCAAGAGCGTGAGCAAGCAAGTCAAAGAACTGATCGACGGCGTGTTCAACCCGCAAGAGAGCAAAAAAGACGCGCGCGCCGCCAAAGAAAAAGCCAGCTACGAAGCCATGGGCGAAAAAGAAATCGCCAAAGAAATCAAGCGCATCGAAAAAGCCATGATGGACGCTGCACGCAATCTGGAATTTGAAAAGGCTGCCACGCTGCGGGATCAACTGCGGATTTTGCGTGAGCAGGCGTTTGGAGCGAGCGCGCCTGGAAATGTGGTGTCTTTGACTGCGAGTCAGAAGTAGGGAGCGCAGTATTCATGCGGGTTTTGGGGCATAAATGGCTGGAAATGCGCATGGATATTGCGTTATTACTTGTTGATAGTGAACTCGCTAAGTCCCCTCTCCCGCCGCATCAGCGGGCGGGGGAGGGTTAGGGTGGGGGCAAATCTAGGCATGCTTATGTATCGCTTTGAAGCGCATTGTGTCTCACGAAAGTTCTGCCGGGGGTTGCCCGGCGGCAACTTACTTTCTTTGTCTTGCCAAAGAAAGTAAGCAAAGAAAGGCGCGCCCGCTTCAGCGCCCCTGCGGGCTGCCCAAGTCAGTCAAGCGCCAAGCGGCGGGCAAAAAAACTCGCTGCGCTCAAACAGTTTTTGCCCGACACCCCCGCTTGGCACTTGCCTGCCTTGGCGCTTCAGAGGGCTAATCGATGTGCGGACGCCGCGCAGTGAACAAAGAAGTAGTTTTGCAACAGATTCAAAATCCTCTACGCAATATCCATGAGCATTTCCAAGCAAAAATGCCTCAAAACCTGCATGGATATTGCGTAGAGCACTTTCAAATCTACTCAGGCTGAGTGCTTCTGAATAAATGCACGATCAATCCTGTCCTTCCATCGCCACACCCATTCACCTGACAACGCCAGCGGCCCGTAGCTGGCGATGGCATGTTTGGGGCCGGTGGCGAATAGGCCCAGGGCGTGGCGTTGTGGGGTGTAGTGTGAGAGCGGTGTGTCGCTAGCAGCCGCAGCTAAGTTGCGCGTGAGCAGCGGGCCTTGCCGCACGGGGTACACGCCAGCTTTGGGTAGTGGCGGGTCAAAGCCGGCGCAGTCGCCGCTGGCAAAGACAAATGGGTGAGAGGTGCTTTGCAGCGCGGCGTTGACTTCGATAAAGCCGCGCGCATCCAGGGCCAGGCCGCTTTGCTGCGGCCACAGGTGCGGCTGCGCGCCGCCGGCCCAGATGATTTTTTCGGCGTAGTGGGTGATTGTGGTCGCCGTGCTCGCGAGCGCCCCCTCACCCCAACCCTCTCCCGCGGAGGGGAGAGGGGGTAGCGCACGTTGCTCGGGAGCGGGCCGTAAAGCGTTTGTTCGCAAATAGACATGGTGGCCTTCAATCTTCTCCACCACCGTATTGGTCATCAGTTCAACCCCGTGCTCGTGCAGCACATTGGCAGCCATGCGCTGCACCGCCTTACTGTGCGTGGGTAGCGGCGCACTACCATCAGTGACAATGCTCACGCGCAGTTCACGGCCCGGATACGCCTTTTTCAAACTGTGCTGGACAGCCAGCGCCATTTCAAACCCTGCGCCGCCGGCGCCTACCACCATGACCGAGAGCAGGGCTTGCGTTTGCCGGTACTGCTCTACAAATTCCTGTGTGCGCGCCATCAAATCGCCCAGCGGCCGCAGCGGCAACACGGCGCTGACATCACCTTGCACCGGCGGGCGATGGGTGGAGCCGATGTTCAGGCTCAACACATCAAACGCGACCACTGTGCCATCATGCAGGTGCAGTTGCTTGGCGGCCAGGTCTAGAGATTGAACCGTGCCTTCAATAAACCGAGCGCCGGCCTTGGCGGCGAGCGCTTCAAAGTTCAGGCAGATCTCTTGCCATGTGTAGTGCCCCGCCATCCAGCCGGGCAGCATGCCGGAGTAGGCGGCAAATTTGCTGGGTGAAATCACGGTGATTTGTGCGCCGATCAGGCGGTTTTCGGCTTGCAGTCGCAGCACGCCGGCGTGCGCGTGGCCGCCGCCTACAAGCACGATGTGCTTGATCATGGTGCGGTGAATCGAATGTCACCATAGCGCGCCCGCGCGCTGCTCTTGGTGTTGTCTGCATCCGTTGCAATCGCAATGCCGATGATACGCGGCGCGGGTTCGCCAAACGCGGTCTTGAAATCTTCTGCCACGTTGCGGCGCACGCTGACCCATTGGCCCAGTTTGCCCGCGCCGCTTTCCACCACAATGGCGCGCACGCGGTCGGTGTAAGCGTTGGGGATGATCTCGCCCACGGGGTACTTGGCGTCCCACACATAGTTCAGCGCGGCGGTGGGCAGCGCATCGCCATACAAACGGCGGCCGATGCGGATTTTGGTGCGGTCGGCAAAGCTCAGTTTGTTGATGTCAAAGTCAAACATCACGTAAATGCGCGCCGCAAAATCATCGCCCGCCTTGGTCTTGATGTCTGCGCCTTTGGGCAGTTCATCCACGCGAAAGCGAAACTCAATGATCGGCGTGCGCGCGGGGTCGATATCGACCTTGTGCGTGATGCCGCTCATGCTCGCATTGGCAGTTGCCGCGAGCACTTTAACGCCGCCATCTTCAACCAAAGCGTATTCAGTGTGCGCGTCGATTTTTGGCAACTGCATCGGCTTCCAGCCGGCGGCTTCAATCGATGTTGCGGAGGAGAATGGCCCGACGGCAACGCTCTCCTGGGCTTGGGCAAAATGCGGTGCGGCAGCAGTAACGCACAAAAAAGCACCGGAAAGAATTGTGGTGACAATCCGTCCGGTGCAAAGTCTCTTCTGGAGAGAGGAGGGAATCAATGCTTGACCTTGCCTTTTACTTTTACCTTGCCGCGTTCAAGTTCCAATCGTAGTCAAGATAGCTTGTTTTGAGTTTGCCGTCTTGCAAGGCTTGTTTGCTCTCTGCGCTGTCAGCAATTGAGTCGGCGTATTTGGTGAAGAACTGATTGAGTGATGTGTAGCCTTTCCAGCCTCTTTCAAAATCTTTGCCATACCATTTGAAGATATTGCTCACTTGTAGCTCGCCATCTTTGATGCGGTTGCGGCTGCGGTCTGCCAGAAACTTTTTGGTGCTGTCTTCCAGTTGCGCTTCAAGCTTGTCTGCAGTAATCGCTTCATTGCGCAGCGCGGGGCAGCCGATGCTGGCGCAATTCACCACAAAGTGGATGCGCGGCTCGTTGAACACACCGTCTGCGCGGATCATGCCGTGCTCAATGTCGTCCAGGTGTTTTTCCTCACCCAGTAGCGTGAAGAATTTTCTCTTCCACGGGTTTGAGAACGTGCTGCCAAAATCCTTAATCGATTTGAGATCTGGGTATTTGGTGAGGATCAGTTCAATCGTGTAAGCGTTATACGCGTTGATGAGAAACGCGAGCTGCGTGTTCTTGTTCCAGCCCTTGTATTCCGCCGCGCTGACTTTGGAAAGTGCGTCCAGATAGCTCTTGAGCTGCGCGCGGTCCCTGGCAAAGTTGCCGTAGTTGACCTTGGTGGCTTTGCCGCCATCCACTAGCACCACATGCTTTTTGAGCAGCGCATCAAACGCGCTGTGGTCAAAGGCAAACGCGCTGGCTGAGAGCAGCGTGCCGATCAAGAAGATAAAAATTCGTTTCATTGTTGTTCTCCAATTGCCTCTACTAACGCTTCATGTACGAATTGGTCAGCACGATGGATGCAAACTTACAAAGTTGAGCGGCTTTACAGTGCTCTACGCAATATTCATGCGCATTTCCAGCCATTTTTGCTTCAAAAAGCGCATGGATATTGCGTAGTCCCTTTGAAACTTAGCCCAATCGCCATGCATGAAACTTGGCAACGTACGCCAGCAGCTTTTGCGGCGCATGCGCGCGCTTCCACTCGCCGGCGGCGTATTTGTTGGCCTCTGCCAGCGTGGGGTAGGTGTGAATCGTGCCGAGGATTTTGTTCAGGCCTAGCCCGTGCTTCATCGCCAGCACATACTCTGCCAGCAAGTCGCCCGCGTGCGTACCCACAATCGTCACGCCTAGAATTTTGTCTTTGCCGGGCACGGTGAGTACTTTTACAAAGCCGTGTGCCTCGCTGTCGGCGATCGCGCGGTCTAGATCGTCAATGCCGTATTTGGTGACTTCATACGGAATGTTTTTCTCTTTTGCTTCCTGCTCGTTCAAGCCCACGCGCGCGACTTCGGGGTCGATAAACGTCGCCCACGGAATCACGGAATAGTCCGCCTTGAATTTTTTAAACGTGCCAAACAGTGCGTTGACCGCGGCGTACCACGCTTGATGCGCAGCGGTGTGCGTGAACTGATACGGCCCGGCTACGTCCCCGGCGGCGAAGATGTTGGGGTAGATCGTTTCCAAATATTCATTGGTTTCCACCGTGCGGTTGGTTGGCACGCCAATGTCTCCCAGCCC
>JBOFGW010000485.1:0-3885 GCA_051649325.1 Burkholderiaceae bacterium
TGGCACCAGCGCATTGCAGGTGATGTGATGCTCGCGCAGATCCAGCGCCGCAGCGCGCGTGGCCCCCAGCAAGCCTGCTTTGGCCGCGGCCAGCGCAATATCGCCGCGCTGCCCAAACAGGCCTTGCGCGCCGAGCAGGTTGATGATGGCGCCGGGCAAGCGGCCACTATCTACCTGCGTGCGCATATGCGCCGCGGCTGCGCGCAGCATTGCAATCGCGCCGGACAGATTGGTGCCAAGCACCTGCATCAAATCCTCATTACGCACACTGTGCACCGGCGCGGGCCGCGCGATCACCGCGCTATTCACCAAAATATCCACCGCGCCAAACTGCTGCACCGCGAGTGCCACCGCTTCTTGCGGCACACCGGAGTCGGCAACGCTTTTAGCCAGCGCCAATCCGCCGATGCGCTCGGCAGCCAAGCCGCAGACCGCAGAATCTTCAGCGCCACCATCCAGCGCGCAGCCGTTGTCCACAATCAATACACGTGCGCCGTGCAAGGCGAGTACCTGCGCAATCGCAAAACCCACGCCGCGCGCGCCACCGGTCACAATCGCGCTGCGATTGGCAAGAAGTTCACTCATGGATTGGCCGCCACCTTATTGTTTTGAAGTTGTTCAGGCCCATTATGCAAAAAAGCCGGGGCAGCGTCTGCGCCCGGCTTTTTATGTAGCGGAGAACTGGAAGAATCAGGCTTTGCCGCCTTTGGTGTGCTTTTCAATCAGGCCGCGTGCGCCGTCAAGCAGTGCACGGCCATTGAAGCCGCGCTTGTCCATGTCCTGCACCCACTCCAGTTCGACCGCGCGCGCCTTGCGGCGAAACTCCTGCGCCTTGTCTGCAGATAGGGTATAGATGGTGTTGCCACGGTCGCTGGCTGCTTTGCGGCCGATCGGGTCGTTGCCCTGCTGCGTTTTGCCCAGCCAGCCTGATGTAGCCATGCCGGAATTGGCATCGATCACTTTTTTGTTTTCTGGCGACAGGCTTTCATACTTCTTTTGATTCATCGCCATCACGAAGGTGGTGGTGTACAGCGCGCCGCCGGCCGGATCAAACTCGCTGTGAAACTTGGTCAGTTCATGCACTTTGACTGACGGCACCACCTCCCACGGAATCACCGCGCCATCGATCACGCCTTTTGAGAGCGCATCTGGAATTTGCGGTAGCGGCATGCCCACCGGCGTAGCACCGAGCAGGCCCAGCATCTTGGTGATTTGCCGCGTCGGGCCGCGCACCTTCAAGCCTTTGAGGTCGTCCACACTCTTAATCTGCTTGTCTTTCATGTGGAACATGCCGGGGCCATGCACTTGAAGCGCGAGCACTTGCACGTCTTTGAACTCGTCCTTGGCCAGCGTCTGGCAGTACTCCCAGTAGGCTTTGGAGGTTGCTTCTGCATTCGTCATCATGAACGGCAGCTCAAACACTTCCACGCGTGGAAAACGCCCTGCGTTGTTGCCCGGCAGCGTCCAGATCACATCCACCACACCGTCGCGCGCTTGGTCATAGAGCTGCGGTGGCGTGCCGCCCAATTGCATGGCTGGGTAGCCTTCAAATTTGATGCGGCCGGCAGACTCTTTTTCCACCTTCTCCATCCAGGCCTTGTGCATGGTAAGCCACACATTGGACTGTGGCGCCATGAAGGTATGGAATTTGAGCGTGACCGCTTGCTGCGCAAAACCGCTCAGAGCGGGCGCGGCAAGCGTTGCGGCGGCGGAAGCCTTGAGCAAGGTGCGGCGTTTCATTGTCTGTCTCCTAGAATTGACTGGCACTAAGTTAACGGATCACTACTTCATTGACGCGATGGGGTTTTCCCGACAATGGGAATGTTCTATCGCCCCACAAACTGCACAAGCCATAGCGAAATTGGCGGAAAGAACAGCAGCAGCAACGTACGCAGCGTGTCGCTCAGCAAAAACGGCATCACACCGCGATAGCTCTCTGAAATCGGCACATCAACCTTCATGTTCCTGGCAATGCCGTTCACCACGTATACGTTGAGCCCCACCGGCGGTGCCAAGAGGCCAAAGCCAATAGTCATCAGCACCATGATCCCAAACCAGATGGCCACCGATTCCTTGGGCATGCCAAAATCAAGCCCCATCACCATCGGGAAGAAAATCGGGATGGTCAAAAGGATCATTGACAACTCGTCCATCACCGCGCCCAGAATCACGTAGAACAGCAAAATCGCGCCGACCACCACCAGCGGCGGCAAGCCCCACGATCCGACCACGGTGGCGAGTTGGCTTGGCACCTGTGTGAGCGCGAGCGCAGAGTTCATCAAATCAGCGCCCAAAAAAATCAGAAAGATCATGGCTGAGCTTTCTGCGGTGGAATAAAAGCATTGTTTGAACTTGTCCCAGGTCAGTTCACGCCGCAGCAAAGCTGCGACAAACGTGGCCGCTGCACCGACTGCCGCGCCTTCTGTCGGCGTAAACAGGCCGCCGTAGATGCCGCCAAACACCAGTAAGAAAATCGCCGCGATGGGCGCTATGCCCACCACGGCGCGGCCGACGCTGACATGCTCAACCACATCGTTTTCAGGTGCGTGGCCAGGCACCCAGCGCACGTACAGCGCGATGGCAATCATGTAGCCAAACATGGCAATGATGCCCGGCACCATGGCCGCGGCAAACAGTTTGGCGATGTTCTGCTCGGTCAGAATCGCGTAGATCACCAGCGGCACAGACGGCGGAATCAAAATGCCCAGCGTGCCACCCGCCGCCAGCGTGCCGGTGGCAAGCCGGCCGGAATAACCATGGCGCTTCATCTCCGGCAGCGCTACCGACGTAATGGTGGCCGCCGTGGCCACGGACGATCCGCAGATTGCGCCAAACGCCGCGCAGGCCAGCACGGACGCCATTGCGAGCCCGCCCTTAAAGCGTGCCATCACACCCGCGGCAAACTCAAACAGCGCCTTGGACAGGCCGCCTTGAGTAGCAAACTGACCCATCAGAATAAACAGCGGGATCACACTCAGGTCGTAGCTGGCAAAGCGTGCAAAAGCCTGATTGTTCAGAAAATTCGACAACGGTGGCCAGCCGGCCTGCAGCACATAGCCCACTGAGCCGGCAGCAAACATCGCCACCGCAATCGGCACGCGTATTGCCATCAGGACCAGCATGATGGCAAAGATCAGGACGGTCAGCTCAATCGGACTCACCCATGCTCCTGCGCGCGTGACCCAAACACCGCCTGATGCAGCGCGATCAATGCCGTGAGCGCCATGGGCGGCACCATGACCGCAAACGTAATCCAATCCGGAAAGCCCAGCATCATTGAGCCAGACTGTGTGCTGTACGCGCTCATGCCGCCCAGCGTTGTGCGCCACGCCAGCACGGCCATGAGCACCGCGAGCAAGAGCGCGCCAAAGCGGTCAAGCCGATCCTGCGTGGCCCTGCTTGCGCTGATGGTAAAAAAATCGACGATGATGTTGCCGCGCTTGAACTGGCACCACGGCAAAAACAGCGCTATCGCGCCGCCGGCGGCAACGCCGACCAGTTCAAAATCTCCCACAATCGCTTTACCGATGGTATCGCGCCCGATCACGCTCACGCACGTGAGCAGGGTGATCAGGATCAGCAGAAGGCCTGCGGCGATGGCGCAGGCCTTGGCCAATTTCTCAAGTACCCGCAAACAATCCTCCTGCGTGAGTAGGCGCACAATCAAACAATTTTCACCACCAAATCTGAAAGGCCGGTGATACCACCGCGCAGCCGATCGCCCGCCACTACCGCTGCAACGCCTTCAGGCGTGCCGGAATAAATCAGGTCGCCGGGCGCCAGCGTCCACGCGGCGGACAAATGCTCAATGATTTCGCCAATGTTCCAGATCAGTTTGCTGACATTGCTGCGCTGGCGGTGCGAGCCATTCACTTCAAGCCAGAT
>JBOFGW010000486.1:0-5601 GCA_051649325.1 Burkholderiaceae bacterium
ACAAGTCCACGCAAGAGGCGATCGATGCGCAAGTCTTTGGCGCACCATCTTATGTGTTCAATGGTGAACTGTTCTGGGGCCAGGATCGACTCGATTTTCTTGAGCGCGCACTCAAAGCGTATTGAGCGTTTTGCAAAACATGGCAAGACAGAACGCTCAATCCCTCACCCCCGACCCCTCTCCCGCTATGGCGGGAGAGGGGCGCAATCTGTCCTAAATCGCTGTCGCGATTTAGGAAGAGATCGATTGGCTGCCTGAATGCGCCTAAAGTTTTTTGCCCCGTGCCCCCGTGGACTTGAAGAACCGCTGGTTGAAGAACTGGCGGAGCTAGGCATTGCGCCGGCGCAAGCAACCGGCGGCGGCGTAGCCTTCGAGGGCGACTGGTCTGCCTGCTTTGCTGCCAACCGCAACAGCCGCATTGCCAGCCGCATTTTGTGGCAGATTGCGCATGGTCCTGCGCGCAGCGAACATGATGTGTACGCACTCGCAAGCACGGTCGATTGGCCGGCGCACTTTGAAGTAGCGCGCACGATTCGCGTGGCCACCACCAGTTTGGGCGACACGGTGCGCAGCATTGAGTTTGTCACGCTCAAGGTCAAAGACGCTGTGTGCGATGTGTTTCGCGATGCCTGCGGCGTGCGCCCTTCAGTGGACACGCAGCGGCCCGACATCCGCATTCAATGTTTGCTGACTGAAAGCACCTGCACGCTGTATCTGGACTGCAGCGGCGAAGCGCTGTTCAAGCGCGGCTGGCGGCACGCCGGTGAAGCGCCACTGCGCGAAAATCTGGCCGCCGGTATTTTGCGCCTGGCTGGCTGGAAGCCCGGCACGCCGCTGTTCGACCCCATGTGCGGCAGCGGCACGTTTCTAATCGAAGCTGCGCAGTGGGCTGCGGGCATTGCGCCCTCGACCCAACACCCGATGGCCACGCGCTTTTTGCTGCAAGCGCCGCCGGAGCCTGAGGTATTTCCCGGTGCGGCCGTACCCACCGTCATCGCCGGCAGCGATGTAGACCGCAAACTGGTGCGCGAAGCCAGCTTCAACGCCCAGCGCGCCGGCCTGCCGGACGATGCAATTGAGTGGGAGACGATTGACGCGCGCGACTGCGATCCACCCTGCGAACTCGCGCCGGGCCAGGAAGGCATTGTGGTGATGAACCCGCCGTACGAAGAGCGCATCGAATTCATGCGCTCTAGCAGCGCAGACGCGTTCTATGAATTCTTTGCCGCCAACATGAAGCGCAAGTTCAAAGGCTGGACGCTCTACATCCTGAGCGCAGACATGAAGCTGCAGCAAAAAGTGCGCTTGGCGCCGGAGCGACGTACGGTGCTGTACAACGGCGCGCTGGAGTGCCGGCTGTACAAATTCACGCTGCGCTAGAAGCGCTCTACGCAGTATTCATGCGCATTTTCAGGCATCTTTTCTCTGAAACCCGCATGGATATTGCGTATTAACCTACTAGCGCTTCAATATCCTTGGCAATTTCTTTCGGCTCGGTCTGCGGCGCATAGCGCTTGATCACTTTGCCGTCCTTGCCCACCAAGAATTTGGTGAAATTCCACTTCACTGCCTCAATACCCAGCGCACCGGGCGCCTGTTCTTTCAAAAAGCTCCAGAGCGGATGCGCGTTGCTGCCGTTGACATCCACCTTGTCGAACATCGGAAAATTCACGCCGTAGTTCATCTCGCAAAAGCTCGCAATCTCATCGCCTTCGCCCGGCTCTTGCGCGCCAAACTGATTGCAGGGAAAGCCCAGCACCTCAAAGCCTTTGTCTGCATAGCTGTCATGTAGCGCTTGCAGGCCTTTGTACTGCGGCGTGAATCCGCATTGGCTGGCGGTGTTGACGATGAGCAGTACCTTGCCTTTGTATTTGGAAAGTTTCTCGTCCTTGCCGTTTAGGCGCGGTGCGGCAAAATCAAATGCGGTGGTCATGGTTACGCTCCAGTAGATATTTGCGTTGCATCGTACAAAAGAAAAATGGCTCCGTGTGGAGCCATTTTCAAGTGCAGCAGAAATGTTCTACACAATGCTCAGATGCCCCGTGCCCGCGGCCAAATCTTTTTGGCCAAGCTTGGAATCCAGCTTGATGCGCAAGCGCAGATCGTTCACGCTGTCGGCGTTGCGTAGCGCATCTTCGTACGTGATTTTGCCGGCTTCGTACAGGTCAAACAGCGCGTGATCAAAGGTTTGCATGCCCAGCTCGCGGCTGCGCTTCATCACTTCTTTGATCTCGGAAACTTCGCCTTTGAAGATCAGGTCAGAAATCAGCGGTGAGTTGATCATGATCTCTACCGCCGCAATGCGGCCTTTGGTATCCTTGATCGGCAGCAAACGCTGCGAGATCAGCGCTTTCAAGTTTAGTGACAAGTCCATCAAAAGCTGCTGGCGCTTTTCTTCTGGGAAGAAGTTGATGATCCGGTCCAGCGCCTGGTTGGCATTGTTGGCGTGCAGCGTGGCCAGGCATAAATGGCCGGTTTCCGCAAACACCACGGCGTTTTCCATCGTCTCGCGGTCGCGAATCTCGCCGATCTGCACCACGTCAGGTGCTTGGCGCAGCGCGTTTTTCAGCGCGATGCTCCAGTCGTCCGTGTCCACACCGACTTCACGCTGCGTGATGATGCAGTTTCTGTGCGGATGTACGTACTCAATCGGATCCTCAATGGTCACGATATGACCAAAGGTGTTTTCATTGCGGTGGCCCACCATCGCCGCCAGCGTGGTGGATTTGCCCGAACCCGTGGCACCCACCAGCAGCACAATGCCGCGCTTGCTCATCACAATATCTTTAAGCACCGGCGGAATGCCAAGCGCTTCAACCGTGGGAATCTCCGCAGTAATCGTCCGCAGCACCAAACCCACTTTGGCCTGCTGCACAAATGCGTTGCAGCGAAAGCGGCCGATGCCGGACGGGTTGATGGCGAAGTTACATTCCTTCTTGTTTTCAAACTCCGCCGCTTGCTTGTCATTCATGATCGCGCGGGCAAGCTCTGCCGTGTGCACGGGCGAGAGCACTTGATTGGACACCGGCGTGACCCGGCCGTCAATCTTGAACGCAGGCGGAAAATCTGCGGTGATAAACAAGTCTGAACCACGCTTTTGCAGCATCAAGCGCAGAAGGTCGTGCATGAATTTTGTGGCTTGATCGCGTTCCATTTGAGTCTTAGCTCCTGCGGGGTTGGCCCCGCACTGTTTGCCCCTTCCCCTTCAGGGGGAAGGCGGGGGATGGGGGTGGGTTTTGCTGCGCTTATTCGCTAGATCCCACCCTCACCCTCTCCCGTCAAGGGAGAGGGGACTGAATTCAACTACCCACCAAAGTTATCTTTGTTCTGCGCATAGGTGCGCGCTTCGTCGGGCGCCACCACATTACGCCGCGTCAGATCCAGCAGGCATTGATCCAGCGTTTGCATTCCAAATTGCTGGCCGGCTTGAATCATCGAGTACATCTGCGCGACTTTGTTTTCACGAATCAGGTTGCGGATGGCCGGCGTGCCGATCATGATCTCATGCGCGGCTACGCGGCCTTGGCCGTCTTTAGTCTTGAGCAAGCTTTGCGAGATCACCGCACGCAGCGATTCAGACAACATCGCACGCACCATGTCTTTTTCCGCCGCCGGGAACACGTCAACCACGCGGTCAATCGTTTTGGCGGCAGAAGATGTATGCAGCGTGCCAAACACCAAGTGGCCAGTTTCCGCTGCGGTCAATGCCAGGCGAATGGTTTCCAGATCACGCAACTCACCCACCAGCACGATGTCTGGATCTTCACGCAGCGCACTGCGCAGCGCGTTGTTGAATGACAGCGTGTGCGGGCCGACTTCGCGCTGATTGATCAGGCACTTCTTGGCTTCATGCACAAACTCGATTGGATCTTCCACCGTCAGGATATGGCCGTAGACGTTGTCGTTGATGTGATTGACCATCGCCGCGAGCGTAGTGGACTTGCCCGAACCCGTAGGCCCCGTCACCAGAATGATGCCGCGCGGCTGCATGCACATGTCTTGAAACGAGCGCGGCGCATTTAAATCCTGCAGGCTCAGCACCTTGGAAGGAATCGTTCGGAACACTGCACCGGCACCGCGGTTTTGCACAAACGCATTGACGCGAAAGCGCGCCAGGCCCGGAATCGCAAACGAGAAGTCGCACTCAAAAACTTCTTCATACTGCTTGCGCTGACCATCATTCATGATGTCATAGATCATGCCGTGCACATCTTCGTGCGCGAGCGCGGGCAAGTTGATACGGCGCACATCGCCATGCACGCGGATCATCGGCGGCAACCCCGCCGATAGATGCAAGTCCGAGGCCTTGTTCTTGACCGAAAAGGCCAGCAGTTCCGTAATGTCCATCTTGATTGAGCCTTACCCTGTTGAATTTGTCGTTTGCTTTTGGTTGACTGTTTGATAACAATCGCAAGCAATTACTCCACGTGGTCGATTATGTCGTTGATTTCTCTAGGGCTGCAACAAGTCCGTGCACGCATTGCACAAGCTGAAGCACAGGCGCAACGGGCTAGCGGCAGCGTTACCCTGATTGCAGTAAGCAAAACATTTCCTGCAACTGCGGTACTAGAGGCGATTGACGCGGGCCAGCGCGATTTTGGCGAGAACTACGTGCAGGAAGGCGTGCAAAAAGTTGTCGAAGTGGCATCTTTGCAGCCCAGCACCCCACTCCAGTGGCATTTCATCGGCCCGCTGCAAAGCAACAAGACGCGCGAGGTGGCTGAGCATTTCGACTGGGTGCATTCAGTCGATCGCCTCAAAATCGCCCAGCGCCTGTCTGAACAACGCCCCGCCGGCCTGCCAGATTTGCAGGTGTGTCTGCAGGTGAATGTGAGCGACGAAGGCACCAAAAGCGGTGTGGATGCGTCACAGATCGCGCAACTTGCCTTTGAAGTAGCCCAGCTGCCGCGCCTGAAGCTGCGCGGGCTAATGTGCATCCCTGCGCCTGCGAATGATGGCGAGTCGCAACGCGCCCCCTTTGCCGCGCTGCGCGCATTGCGTGATGCCCTGAACGCCCAAGGCTTGGCGCTGGATGTGCTCTCCATGGGCATGAGCGCAGACATGGAAGCCGCGATTGCGGAAGGGGCCACGCATGTGCGCGTCGGTACGGCGATTTTTGGGGTGAGAGGGAAGAAAAACGTTTAGGTTTTATTTGCTGTACGCAATATCCATGCGGGTTTTGAGGCATTTTTGCCCTGAATACCGCATGGATATTGCGTAGAGAGCCTGCAGCCAAGCAGCAATTGCAGGTGCTTCGCCCTGCACCCGACCTACTTTCTTTGCTTCGCCAAAGAAAGTAGGCAAAGAAAGGCGAATCCCCTTCAGCGCCCTTCGGGTTCCCAAGTCAGTCAAGCGCCAAGCGGCGGGCAAAAAAACTCGCTGCGCTCAAACAGTTTTTGCCCGACTGCCCCGCTTGGCACTTGCCTGTCTTGGCGCTTCAGAGGGCGGGCCTGCACCACCAACTCGTTTCAAAACTTCACGATTTGGCGTTACATGCGTTTTGCCGTTTAAAGCGCGGTGCCCGCACATTGATTAGCCCTCTAAGCCGCCAAAGTTGGGCAGCGATGCGGCGGGTTTCGGCCAAAAGCTGTTTGAGCGCAG
>JBOFGW010000487.1:0-6081 GCA_051649325.1 Burkholderiaceae bacterium
CTTCAATGCCAGCTTTATTGTGGGCGGCCAAATTCGTGGCGAGGTGCCGCGGCTGTTTCAGGTCTACGCGGCCGGCAACTTTATTGAGGCGGCAGACGAGTGCCCGTACTTTCAGATTGGCGAGGCCAAGTACCGCAAACCCATCGTAGACCGCATCATCAACCCGCACACGCCGCTGGACGAAGCGGCCAAGTGCGCGCTGATCTCGATGGATTCCACCCTGCGCTCCAACATCTCCGTGGGCCTGCCGCTAGATTTGCTGGTGTACGAGGCAGACCGGCTCGCGGTCACGCATTTTTCCCGCATTGATGAAAACAACGCTTACTACCGCATGATCCGCAGCACCTGGGGCGCGCGCTTGAAGCAGGTGTTCAACGATATTCCCGACCCAAGCTGGGTTGCCGCAGACAAAGAAGGCTTGGCCGTGGGCCAGGCGCAGCCGCCGCGCGTGAATGCGCCGGATGAAGATGCACCGCGCGCGCCCGCGCAAACCCTCGCGCAGCAGAGTTGATGCAGCACGAATTGCAGTCTTCAAGCCGTGTTCCACTGGCATTTGCCCACGCCAACAGCTACCCGGCAGCAACCTACCAGCCGCTCTTTGACGCGCTGGCGGGCGGGTTTGACGTGCATGCCTACCCCAAGCTCGGCCACGATCCGCTGCATCCTGTGACGGATTGCTGGCCCGCACTCGTGCGTGAGTATGAAACCTGGCTGTTCGCACAGAAGCAAGAGGGCGGCGAGCAAGCGCCCTGGCTGCTGGTGGGCCATTCATTGGGCGGGTTTTTGAGCCTGATGGTGGCCGCGCGGCATCCGGCCAAAGTACGCGGCGTGATTCTGCTGGACAGCCCGATCGTCGGCGGCTGGAAAGCGAGCGCGCTGTGGTTTGGCAAGGTCACCGGCCTCGCGTGGCATCTATCGCCGGCCAAGTTTGCCAAGAAACGGCGCGACCGGTTTGAAAGTCTTGAAGACGCATTCAAACACCTGCGCGGCAAGGGCGTGTTTGCAGAATTTTCAGACGAAGCGCTACACCAGTACTTGCGCGCCGGCCTCACACCGGTCAAAGACGGCATGAAGCTCGCGTTTGACCGCCGCATCGAAGCACGCATCTACGCCACGCTCCCGCACAACATGACGCGCACCATACGCCGCCTCAAAAGCGCCGCCCCCGCGCTGCCCGTGAGCTTTGTGGCCGGCAACCGGTCCTTTGAGGTCAAGCAAGTGGGCTGGCACTACACCCGCTGGATCGTGCCGCAAGAGCGCACCCGCATCGTCGAAGGCACGCACCTGTTTCCGCTGGAGCGGCCGGTCGAGACTGCGCAGGTGATTGCCGAGTTGGCGTTGCAGACCGTTTGAAAGTGCTCCACGCAGTATTTATGCGGGTTTTGGGGCAGAAATGGCTGGAAAGGCTCATGGATATTGCGTGTTTGATTTCAAATAATGGTGTCGACCCCCATTCTTTAGGTGGTAACTATGTCCAGATCGTTCGGATTGGTCGAGTACAAAGTGCAGGAAGCTGAGTACTTCCTTGATGAGTTGACAGCCAAGGGACAAACGTTTGATTTGGGACCGATTCAGTTCCTGGCATCTGCGTTTACGTCCGCTACGCGAAGTGTGACTTTCGCTATGCAAGCGTCTCTCAAAGGTGTTACAGAGTTTGATCGGTGGTATGAGCAGAAGCAACTAGATCTGAAAGCGAATGCCCTTGCTCGATTCTTTCATGAATTCCGAACGGTGACGCAGCACCTTGGTATCAACGTTGTGAGAGCTGGTGAAAGCAGTGGAAACGTCAAGACCTACTACTTTATCGGGTGTAGGGATCTGCCCAACGTCCCGAGAGAGGATGTGGTCACCGCATGTCAGGCTTACTTTCGTCTGATACTCGATGTTGTGTACGACTGCTACATTGCGTTCGCCACGCGAGTAGATGGTCAGTGGTATTTCACTGAAGACAATTTTCGACAACTAGGACGTACCGTAGAAGATGCTGAGGAAGAGCTAGGGCTTCCGAGAGGCTGGACGGACTTAGGTAAGCCTGAGCTTCTTCCTCATCGTTGGGACGCACTTCGCCGCCACGCGGATGGCTGCATGATAGAAGAGCAGTTTGCACGCTGGCTCGGTAAACAAGTTCCGCAGCCTCAACAAGCGTAGTGTGCCCACGCGGACGGCTGGTGGGCACACTGCGTTTTTCCCACCCTACAAATTTCCGCTATCTCGGAGTGCATGACGCAATATCTATGCGGGTTTTGAGGCAGAAATGGCTGGGGATGGCGTGGATATTGCGTGTTTGAGGTCAAGCTTGGCAAAGCTTTGCCCCCTCTTGCCACTGCCCGCACACCCTCCGTCCTCGATCGACTGAGATCACATCAACCATACTTTGGATATTGAATGAACTTTCAACACTCAGTGCAAATTGCCGCCAAACCTGCAGATATTTTCAATCTCTATGCAGATGTAAATGGATGGCCAAAGTGGGACCCGGAGGTTGTTGAAGCAAGTCTAAGCGGCGCTTTCACGAGCGGGGCCGTCGGCACGATTAAGCCCAAGGGCGGGCCAAAGTCGAAGATTGAGTTCATTGACGTGAAGCCCAACGCCGCCTTTACAGCGCAATGCAAACTGCCGCTGTGTTTGATGACCTTCGTGCACGAGCTTGCCCCAAATGGTTCCTCAACAACGGCGACGCACAGTGTGATTTTCTCCGGCCTCATGGCTCCAATTTTTGGTCGCCTGATTGGCACTGGAATTAAGAAAACGCTCCCCGCAACGATGGACGGGCTCAAACGTGCGGCCGAAGGCGGCAGCAAAGTGCGGTGATGCGTGATGCCGCGCGTGGCCAGCCGCCGGTTGTTCAGGTGCCCTCAAAATTTGAACGCAGCGCGGTTTGATCAAATAACATGAAGTGAGATTCGGTATCTCAAAAGTTCAGCCGAGGCGCTGCGGCACGGCTGTTATGTCTGCAGCTTGCATTTTTGTAGTATTTTTCAAAAAGCTTTACAACGAAGGAGAGAATGATGAAGCTCGCATCGATCATTTTTGCAACGGCTCTGCTGTCTGCTGGCTCTCTTGGAGCTGCGTCACCAGAGTTCAGATTCTCTGGTGAAGTAAAGGCAGGGCAATTGCCAGCCGATGCATTTGGCTTAGTTGTTAAAGCCGGTTACGTAGAGGTTCTCGACCTTCCTTCCGGCTTGAAGCTTGAGGTCTCCGCTCCTCGGCAAGACGGTGAGAATGCAAAGACTCAGGTCCGGCTACTGCAAGCGAACGGCAAGCAGTACCGAATCCTTCATGAGGCAGTAACAACGGGTTCGTCTGCGAATGATCGGTTGTTCTCGTACTTGGTATGCGGGTCGCAGGTCACGTTCTATAGCCCTGCACCCGCCAATATCCCAGTTTGCAAGTAGTAAGCGAGCAAGCAAGCGTAGGGTGGGCAAAGCGCAGCGTGCCCACGCGGACGGTCTGCTGGGCACACTGCGCTTTGCCTACCCTACAAATTTTCGCCATCTCGGATAGGATGACGCAATATCCATGCGCTTTTCCAAGCAAAATTGCCTCAAAACCCGCATGGATATTGCGTAGTCTGCTTTAAAAACGCAGTTTTGAACGCCTAAACTTCAACCCACTTCCACACCAGCGGCCCCACCACCGCCAGCCACGTCAGCCCCGCCAGCACCAAAGTCAAAAACACCGCCGCGCTGCCGATATCCTTGGCGCGGCCGGCGAGCGGGTGGTGTTCGGTGGAGATGTAGTCCACCACGGTTTCCAGCGCGGAGTTGAGCAGCTCGACAATCAGTATCAGCAGCAGCACGCCAATCAATGCCACGCGCTCAAGCAGCGCAACCGGCAGGAATAGGGCGACGGTAATGCCCACTAAACACAGCAGCAGCTCTTGGCGAAACGCGGCCTCTTGCTGGTAGGCGGCGACCAGGCCGCGCAGCGAGTAGGTTAGGGCGTTTTTGATGCGCGCCAAGCCGCCTTTGCTTTTAAAGCTGGACAGCGGCGGAGAGTGGGGCTTATCGGCTTGCATGCGTGGCGGGGTTGGGTGGTGCGCTCGTGCGCAAGTGTTGTCGCGGGCAGTGTAGCAACGGGATATTGCAGCGCTAAGCGCAACTAAATCAGCGGCTGGCGCATGAATGCACAGAATAAGTGCATAAAACGACGAGAGGGCGCACCGTTTTGGGATTGCGATAGGCTCTTAGAACGGCTCTATCCCCCTTGTTGTAGGGTAATGCTCTGTATCGGTGCATGGTACGGATTCTGCTAAATTCCCCGTGATTTGCCGGCGCCGCATTGTGGGCGGTGCCGCGCGCGTCACACCTATTTGCAAGACCTCCAGGAGAAAATCGCGATGGCGACCGCCCAAGACGTACTGAAGTTGATGAAAGATAACGAGTGCAAGTTTGTCGACCTGCGCTTTACGGACACCAAGGGTAAAGAGCAGCACGTGTCCGTGCCGCATCATGCGTTTGACGAGAGCAAGTTCACGGCGGGTCATGCGTTTGACGGTTCTTCGATTGCGGGATGGAAGGGCATTGAAGCCTCTGACATGCTGCTGTTCCCAGATCCAGCCACCGCCGCGATGGACCCGTTCCGCGAAGAGCCCACGCTCATGATTTCTTGCGACGTGGTGGAGCCTTCTGACATGAAGGGCTACGATCGCGACCCGCGTTCACTGGCCAAGCGCGCCGAGGCGTATCTGAAATCTTCCGGCATGGGCGACACCGCCTACTTTGGCCCGGAGCCAGAATTTTTTATCTTCGACGACATCCGCTGGAGCGTGGACATGTCGGGCAGCTTTGTGAAGATCGGCTCTGAAGAAGCGCCGTGGTCTTCCGGTGAAAAATTTGAAGGCGGCAATCTGGGCCATCGCCCGGGCACCAAGGGCGGCTACTTTCCTGTGCCGCCGGTGGATACCTTCCAAGACATGCGCTCTGAAATGTGCCTGATTCTTGAGCAGCTTGGCGTGCCGGTGGAAGTGCATCACCACGAAGTGGCCGGCCAAGGCCAAAACGAGATTGGTACCAAGTTCTCCACGCTGGTCGAGCGTGCAGACTGGACCATGAAGCTCAAGTACGTGGTGCACAACGTGGCCGCCAGCTACGGCAAAACGGCTACGTTCATGCCCAAACCAGTCGTGGGCGACAACGGCAGCGGCATGCACATTCACCAGTCGGTCTGGAAAGACGGCAAAAACCTGTTTGCCGGCGACGGCTACGCAGGCTTGTCTGAGTTTGCGCTGCATTACATCGGCGGCATCATCAAACACGCGCGCGCGCTCAACGCCATCACCAACCCCGGCACCAACAGCTACAAGCGCTTGGTGCCAGGCTTTGAAGCGCCGGTGAAGCTGGCGTACTCGGCCCGCAACCGCTCCGCCTCAATCCGCATTCCGTATGTGGCCAACCCCAAGGGTCGCCGCATTGAAGCGCGCTTCCCTGATCCAACGGCCAACCCATACCTGGCTTTTGCCGCGATGCTCATGGCCGGCCTGGATGGCGTGAAGAACAAAATCCATCCCGGTGAAGCCGCGGACAAAAACCTGTACGACCTGCCGCCGGAAGAGGATGCAAAGATCCCAACCGTGTGCAGCTCGCTCGACCAGGCGCTGGACTACTTGGACAAAGACCGCAAGTTCCTCACCGAAGGCGGCGTGTTTACCGATTCCATGATCGATGCGTACATTGCGCTGAAAATGGAAGAAGTGACCCGCTTCCGCATGACCACCCATCCGGTGGAGTTTGACATGTACTACTCGCTGTAAAAATCGTTGAGTACCCGTCAACACGGGTAAATGTGCGTTGGAAAAAGACCGGCAAAACACGCGTAAATGCGTGATTTGTCGGTCTTTTGCTTTTCTGGTGCGTTAGGGTGCAATAGACTGTTTGCATGAAGAAATGGTGCCCGAGGGCAGGTATGGCAAGAATTTGGATGGGTGTGGCAACTTTGTGTGCGAGCGCGGTGATATCCATGCCGGTGCAGGCGCAGGGCAACTCGTACTTTGTGTGTGAAGGCGCAGACGGTTCGCGCCACATTACCGACAACGAGGCTGACGCGCGCAAATACAAAAACTGCCAAAAACGCGGTTTTGAA
>JBOFGW010000488.1:0-16199 GCA_051649325.1 Burkholderiaceae bacterium
CATGGATAATGCGTAGAGGTACTTGAATCTGTTGAAAAATTACTTCTTTGTTCACTGCGCGGTACCCGCACATCGATTAGCCCTCTGAAGCGCCAAGGCAGGCAAGTGCCAAGCGGGGGTGTCGGGCAAAAACTGTTTGAGCGCAGCGAGTTTTTTTGCCCGCCGCTTGGCACTTGACTGACTTGGGCACCCGAAGGGCTGAGCGCGGAGTTTCGCCACGCAGGCGGGGCGCCGCGCGGAGAGCACGCGCCGGCCAGCGCGTGCCCCGTTTATGCGGGCGCGCCTTCTTTTGGTTACTTTTCTTGGCAAGACAAGAAAAGTGACTTGCTGCCGGGCAACCCCCGGCAAGTCTATGAACCGTTCAACCCGCAGGCAGGCTCAGGTCGAACGGTGGAAACGCATCGATGCGCGATTGCCCTCACCCCCCGCCCTCTCCCGCTGATGCGGGCGAGGGGGCCTTAGTAGCCCGCTTTCGCGGCGGCTGCGCAGCTAAATGCGCTTGGCCAGCTCCGCAGCTTTGCCGGTATAGCCCCCCGGCGTGAGTGCGCGCAGGCTAATCTTCGCATCCTCAGGAATCGCCAGCCCCTCAATAAACTGCGCCAGCGCTTCCGGCGTAATCCCCTTGCCGCGCGTAAGCGCCTTAAGCTGCTCATACGGATTAGGCAAGCCGTAGCGGCGCATCACGGTTTGCACGGCCTCACCCAGCACTTCCCACGAAGCATCCAAATCATCCGCCAATGCAGAGTGATTGACTTCAAGCTTGCCAATGCCACGAGACAAACTGTCCAAAGCGAGCATGCTGTAGCCCAGCGCCACGCCCATGTTGCGCAGCACGGTGGAGTCGGTCAGGTCGCGCTGCCAGCGGCTGATCGGCAACTTTTCACTCAGGTGTTTGAGCATGGCGTTGGCCAGGCCAAAGTTGCCTTCTGCATTTTCAAAATCAATCGGGTTGACTTTGTGCGGCATGGTGGACGAACCCACCTCGCCTTCTTTGAGCTTTTGCTTGAAGTAGCCCAGGCTGATGTAGCCCCACACGTCGCGTGAAAAATCGATCAGCACGGTGTTGGTGCGCGCGATTGCGTCAAACAGCTGCGCCATGTAGTCGTGCGGCTCAATCTGGATGGTGTAGGGGTTGAAGTGCATGCCCAAACCTTCCACCACTTTTTGCGCAAATGCTTCCCAGTCCACTTCTGGATAGGCCACCATGTGCGCGTTGTAGTTGCCTACGGCGCCGTTCATTTTGCCTAGGATGCCGATGCGTTCAATCACTTTGTGGTTGCGGTCTAGCCGCGCCACAACGTTGGCAATTTCTTTGCCCAGCGTGGTGGGGCTCGCGGTTTGGCCGTGCGTGCGCGAGAGCATGGGCACATTTGCGTGTGCGTGTGCGAGCGTGCGCAGCGCGGTGATGACGCTATCCAGCTTGGCCAGCAGTTCTTTGCGCGCGCCAAGCAGCATCAGCCCGTGCGCGGTGTTGTTGATGTCTTCTGAAGTGCAGGCAAAGTGAAAGAACTCGGCCCAGGGTGCAATATCTTTGCGGTCTTTGACCGATTCTTTGAGCCAATACTCCACCGCCTTGACGTCGTGATTGGTGGTGCGCTCAATATCCTTGATGCGCTGTGCGTTTGCAATTGTGAAATCGCGAGCAAGCTGGTTTAGAAAAGCGCGCGCGTCAGCAGGCAACGCGGGAAACTCCGGCAGCTTGGCATCTGACAAAGCAATGAACCAGGCCACCTCCACCCGCACGCGCATGTGCATCAGCGCATACTCAGACAGCCAGGGGCGGAGCGTGTCGGTCTTGCCGGCATAGCGGCCATCCAGCGGTGAAAGAGTGGTCAGGGGATCAATAGAGTGCATGCGCTGGACTTCAGAAGGCGTTTGTCAAAGCAACAGTTTACTTGTCCATCCTGTAAGTGAGTGATAACCGCCAACAAGCAAATTTTGCGTGCTTTGATAACATCCGCAAGTACAACAAGGTAATCACAACACAATGAAGCTTCTCGGTTCACTTGCTAGTCCCTATGTTCGCAAAGTCAGAATCTTCATGGCCGAGAAAAAACTCGACTATGAATTCGTGCTCGAAGACGTGTGGTCAAAAGATTCCACCATCGCGCAGAGCAATCCGCTATCCAAGGTGCCGTGCCTGATTCTGGACGGCGGCGAAGCGGTGTTTGATAGCCGCGTGATTGTGGAGTATCTCGACACGCTCTCGCCCGTGGGCAAACTGATTCCGGCCAACGGCCGCGAGCGCGCCGAGATCAAGACCTGGGAAGCGCTGGCCGATGGCGTGTGCGACGCGGCGATTCTGGTTCGGCTGGAAAGGAACATGCCCGCGGTGCGCAGCGAGCAGCAACAAAGCGCGGTGTGGATCGCGCGGCAGATGGACAAGGTCAACGCCGGCCTGGAAGCCATGGCGCGCGGCTTGGCAGAAAAGCCATTTTGCGGCGGCAACAGCTACAGCCTGGCCGATGTGGCAGTGGGCACAGCGCTGGGCTATTTGGACTTTCGCTTCCCGCACATTGCCTGGCGCGACGAGTATCCCAATCTGGCCAAGCTCACGGCCAAGCTCGCGCAGCGGCAAAGTTTTATTGATACGGCACCGCCCGCATCCTAACGGCTGAGATGGCAAGCACCGCGCCGCGCGCAGAAGTGGTGGACGGGCTGCGTGCGCTGGCGATCGCGGGCGTGGTGGTGGTGAACACCGCCTCATTCGCGCTGGTGGGCAGCGGGCCAATTGCCGGGATTGTCGAGCCGGCGGGCAGCGTGATCGCAGCCTGCGTACACGGCATCATCGTGGCGCTGTTTCAAAACAAGGCGTATCCGCTGCTGGCATTTTTGGTGGGCTACACCATGGCGATGCAACTGCGCGGCGGTGCGGCGCACGCGATTGCACGGCGCAAACGCGTGGCGTGGATCATGATCGCACTCGGCCTCGCCCACGGCTTTCTTTTGTACTTCGGCGACATTCTGCTGGCCTATGGCCTGATGATGTTGATTCTCGTGCGGCTGCGTAAAACGCGGCTGCGGCGCGTGCTGCGCGCGGCGGTAGTGATTGGGGTGATTTCTATTTTGATGTCCACCTCGTTCATGACAACCAAGGCGCAAGATGTCACACACGCGCTGGGTGATGCGGCCACGTGGGGTGAAGCCATCGCAGCAAACGCGGAGATGTTCGCATACTCCATCGCGGCCCTGCCCATCGGCCTCTTGCCTGCGGTGCTCACGTTTGGCTTGCTGGGTCTTGCTGCCGGCCGTCTGCGCTGGCTGGAAGCGCCGCAGCACTGGGCCGCGCAGTGGCGGCGCGTGGCGCATGTGGGGCTGGTGGCTGGCTTGCTGCTCAATCTCGCAAACGGCGTGTTCAGCGGCGTGACCGGCTATCGCGGCACGCACTATGACTTTTCAGAATTCACGCTCCCCAATGCGGTGGGTCCACTACTCACCGCCGGCATCGTTGCCGCAGTGGCGCTGCGCTTTGCGGCCGGCAACGCCCAGTGGCTGCGCGCGCTCGCACCGGCGGGGCGCTACACGCTGTCGATGTATCTGGGCACCTCTGCCGTGCTTATGCTTACCGTGCCTCAGGCAGGGCTGGGGCTCTCGCAGCGGCTGGGCACGGCGGGGTTGTTTGTGTTTGCGCTCACGCTATGTGCGGTGTGGATTGTGATTGCGCTGACTCTGGCAAAGCGCGGCATTGCGGGGCCGGCGGAACGGTTGCTGCGCAGATAGCGGATTAGAAGAGCGCTTCCTTAAAACCCGTTCGCCCTGAGCCTGTCGAAGGGCTCTATCCCTAAACTTCACTCGGCATAGAGGGCTTCGACAGGCTCAGCCCAAACGGTTTTGGGAGATTCAAGCAGGGTATAGAAGTGCTCTACGCAATATCCATGCGCCTTTCCAAGCAAAAATGGCTCAAAAGGCTTATGGATACTGCGTAGTCGGCCTTTGAATGCCCTAAAAATGCTTCACCAGCGCATCCACAGCGATTCCCACAAACACCGCCATGCCCACCCAGTTGTTGAAGATAAATGCCTTAAAGCAGCGCATGCGCTCGCGGCTCATCACGTCCGGCCATTGCACGGCGCAGAGCACCGCAGCCACGGCCAGCCCGGCCCACGCGGCGAGCCCGGCGTTGATGTGCCACAGCACATAGGCCATTAACACCACAAACAACACGTGGCTCGCCGCCACCGCCTGCGCGTCAAACTTGCCAAAGGTGATGGCGGAGGTTTTGATGCCAATCTTCACGTCATCGTCTTTATCTACCATCGCGTACGCGGTGTCAAAGGCCAGCGTCCAGGCCATGTTGGCGGCAAAAATCCACCACGCAATTGCCGGCACCGCGCCTTGCACGGCGGCAAACGCCATCGGCACGCCAAATGAAAACGCCACGCCCAGCATGAGCTGCGGAATCGGAAAGAAGCGCTTGAAAAACGGGTAGCTCGCCGCGATCAACAGCGCAATAAAGCTCAGATGAATCGTGAGCTGATTGGTAAACAGCACCAGGATAAACGCGGCAAACGCCAGCGCCGCCGCCACCAGCACCGCTTCTTTGGGTGACACCAGCCCGGCCGTGACCGGGCGCAGCGCGGTGCGTTTGACGGCTTTGTCAAAATCGCGGTCAGCCGTATCGTTCACGGCACAGCCGGCGCTGCGCATCAAAATCGTGCCCAGCACAAAGATCACGATCAAATAGAGCGGCGGCCAAGCTGCCACAGAAGCGCCCCCGGCGGCCGGATACGCGGCGGCAATCCACAGCGCCCAGAGCGTGGGCCACAGCAAAAGCAACCAGCCTACGGGTTTATCCCAGCGGATGAGCTGCAGGTAAAGAGCAAACCGGGAAGGATGGGTCGTATTCATTGCGTTGCACAAAACGGGGCGTCAATGGCGTGTCACAATCCACGCGTAGTCTGCAGAAGTTTTAACGGAGAGAAAAACATGTTTAAACGCAGTCTCGCTGCTGCACTGCTCGCTGGCAGTGTAGCGATTCCCGCACACGCACAAACTGAACTGATCTGGTGGCATTCCATGGGCGGCGCCCTGGGCGAATGGGTCAATGATGTCGCCAAAGAATTTAACGACAAGCAAAAGGACTACAAAGTCACAGCGGTGTTCAAAGGCACCTACGACGAAAGCATGACCGCTGCCGTGGCCGCCTTCCGCGCCGGCAACGCGCCGCACATTTTGCAGGTGTTCGAGGTGGGCACTGCCACCATGATGACCAGCAAAGGCGTGATCAAGCCCACGTTTGAGGTCATGAAAGAAGCCGGCGCCAAGTTTGATCAGAATGCGTTTGTGCCTGCAGTGGCCGGCTACTACACCGCGCCCAACGGACAGATGCTGTCGATGCCGTTTAATAGCTCAACCACCGTCTTTTACTACAACAAAGACGCGTTCAAGGCTGCAGGGCTCGATACGGAAAAGCCGCCGCTTACGTGGCCAGAAGTTGCCGGTGCGGCAGCCAAGCTCAAAGCCAGCGGCCACAAATGCCCCTTCACCACCAGCTGGCAAAGCTGGACGCAGCTGGAGAGCTTCTCCGCTTGGCACAACACTGAGTTTGCGACTAAGCGCAACGGTTTTGGCGGCTGGGATGCGCGTCTTGCGTTCAACACGCCGCTGCATGTGCGCCATATCGAAAACCTGGCCAACATGAACAAGCAGGGCCTGTTTGTGTACAAAGGCCGCGGCAACTCGGCGGACGCGACATTCGTCGCCGGCGAATGCGCAATGTTTACCGGCAGCTCTGCGCTGTATGGCAACGTCAAGCGCAACTCCAAGTTTGCCTACGGTATTTCTACCCTGCCCTACTACCCTGATGTAGCCGGCGCGCCGCAAAACACCGTGATCGGCGGCGCAAGCTTGTGGACCATGTCGGGCAAAAAGCCGGAAGAATATAAAGGCGTGGCCGCGTTCTTCAGCTACTTGTCCGACCCCGACGTGCAGGCGCGTAATCATCAGCGCACCGGCTATCTGCCCATCACTTCTAAAGCATTTGAGATCACCGAGAAGTCCGGCTTTTACAAGCAAAACCCCGGTACCGATGTGAGCGTGACGCAGATGATCCGCAAGACCACCGACAAATCGCGCGGCATCCGCCTGGGCAATTTTGTGCAGATCCGCACCATTATCGACGAAGAGATGGAACAAGTCTGGGGCGGCAAGAAATCTGCCAAAGAAGGGCTGGATTCGGCGGTCAAGCGCGGTAATGAGTTGCTTGAGCGGTTTGAAAAAGCAAACAAATCCTAACCCGGTCCAGCGTTTGGCGTTGAGCGTCTAGCGTGTCGTAGACCTCAACGCTGGACGCTAGACGCTGAACGCCAGACCCCGTGGAAAAACGCGTCACCTATAAGAATAAATGGCTGCCCTGGGCGCTGATTGCGCCGCAGATGATTGTGGTCATTGTGTTTTTCTTCTGGCCGGCCGGGCAGGCACTGTTTCAATCGGTGCAGCAGCAAGACCCATTCGGCACCTCCATCACGTTCGTGGGCATGGAGAACTTTCGCAATCTGTGGAATGACGAGAGCTATCTAGCCTCGTTCAAAACCACTGCGGTGTTCTCCGTCCTGGTTGCGTTCTTTGGGTTATCGATTGCGCTTTTGCTTGCCGTGATGGCAGACCGCGTGATCAAGGGCGCGATGATCTACAAGACCTTGCTCATCTGGCCCTACGCCGTCGCACCTGCGGTGGCGGGCGTGTTGTGGCTGTTCATGTTTGCGCCTTCCATCGGCATCGTGTCGTTTGCGCTGCGCAATGCGGGGCTGGACTGGAACCACTTGCTCAATGGCAACCATGCGATGGCGCTGATTGTGATGGCAGCGGTGTGGAAGCAAATAAGCTACAACTTTTTGTTTTTCCTGGCGGGCCTGCAGTCGATCCCCAAAAGCTTGATTGAAGCGGCCGCGATTGACGGCGCAAGCCCGTGGAAGCGCTTTTGGACGATTGTGTTCCCGCTGCTTTCACCCACCACGTTCTTCTTGCTGGTGATCAATATCGTCTACGCATTTTTTGACACCTTTGCCATCATTGATGCAGCGACGTCAGGCGGCCCCGGCAAAGACACCGCCATCCTGGTCTACAAGGTGTATTACGACGGTTTCAAGGCGCTTGATCTGGGTGGCTCGGCGGCGCAGTCTGTGGTGCTCATGATCATCGTCATCGCGCTCACGGTGGTGCAGTTCAAGTTTGTCGAGAAGAAAGTGCAGTACTGACATGATTGAAAACCGCCCGGTTCTGCGCGCCATCTCGCACCTGGTCTTGATTCTGGGCGTGATCATCGTGGCGTTTCCGGTGTACGTCACGCTGGTGGCCTCCACGCAAACCGCAGAACAGATTGTGCAGCAGGCGCCCATGTCGCTCGTGCCCGGCAACAACATGCTTGAAAGCTACAAGACGGCACTGTTTGGCGGCGTGACACAGATGGGCAGCAAAACAGCGCCCGTGGCGCAAATGATGTGGGTGAGTTTTGTCAGCGCCATGTTGATTGCAGTGGGCAAGATTGCCATCTCGCTGCTGTCTGCATTTGCGATTGTGTACTTTCGCTTTCCGTTCAAGAACTTTTGCTTCTGGATGATTTTTGTCACGCTAATGCTGCCGGTAGAAGTGCGCATCGGCCCCACCTATGAAGTGGTGTCCAACCTAGGCATGCTCAATACTTATGCGGGCCTGACGGTGCCGTTGATCGCATCGGCTACTGCGACGTTTTTGTTCCGCCAGTTCTTTCTCACCGTGCCGGATGAACTGGTGGAAGCCGCGCGCATCGACGGCGCCGGGCCGATGAAGTTTTTCAAAGACATTTTGCTACCGCTGTCCGCGACCAGCATCGCAGCGATGTTTGTGATTCAGTTCATTTACGGTTGGAACCAGTATCTGTGGCCGCTGCTGGTCACCACAACAGAAGACAAGTATCCGGTAGTGATGGGCATTAAGCGCATGATTTCTGGCGGCGATGCCGCCACAGAATGGAACGTCGTCATGGCCACCGCGATTCTGGCCATGCTGCCGCCGGCGGCGGTGGTGCTGCTGATGCAAAAGTGGTTTGTGAAGGGATTGGTGGATACAGAAAAATGACAGCGATGCCCAAGAGCGCGTAGCGCGATTGGCTGCAGCGCTGTCATCCCGGCGAAGGCCGGGATCCAGTTTGCATGATCGGCCTGGCTTCCCACTTTTGCGGGAATGACATAAACAGAGAAAACAAATGGCTACGCTCGAACTCAACGACGTCAAAAAAACCTACGGCAAAGGTGCCAGCGCAGTGAAGGTGATTCACGGCGTGAGCATGCAAATCACCGACGGCGAGTTTGTCGTGATCGTTGGCCCCTCCGGTTGCGGCAAGTCCACGCTGCTGCGCATGGTGGCTGGGCTGGAAGAGATCAGCAGCGGTGAAGTAAAGATCGATAGTGCGGTGGTGAACAACAAAGAACCGGCCGACCGCGATATTGCGATGGTGTTTCAAAACTACGCGCTGTATCCGCACATGAATGTGTTTGACAACATGGCGTACGGCCTGAAGATTCGCGGCTTTTCGGTGGCTGACATCAAAAAGCGCGTGGACATTGCTGCGGAAATTCTTGAGCTGGGCAAGCTGCTGGAACGCAAGCCAAAACAGCTGTCTGGCGGGCAGCGCCAGCGCGTGGCGATGGGCCGCGCGATTGTGCGTGAACCCAAGGTTTTTTTGTTTGATGAACCGCTATCGAATCTGGATGCCAAGCTGCGCGTGCAAATGCGCCTTGAGCTCAAACAGCTGCACGCGCGCCTGAAAACCACCAGCCTGTACGTCACGCACGATCAGGTGGAAGCCATGACGCTGGCGCACCGCATGATTGTGATGAACGCCGGTATCGCTGAGCAGATCGGCACGCCTGCTGAAGTATTTGAAAAACCTGCCAGCACCTTTGTGGCCAGCTTCATCGGCTCACCGCCGATGAACTTGATCCACGGCACCGTGACCGCCAATGGCGAGTACAT
The DNA here is from genome assembly GCA_051649325.1 of Burkholderiaceae bacterium. Lineage (GTDB taxonomy): Bacteria > Pseudomonadota > Gammaproteobacteria > Burkholderiales > Burkholderiaceae_C > JBJOQV01. Next base: position 8,953 of record JBOFGW010000488.1, read on the forward strand.
CACGCTTTCGGGCGCGGCCGACGTTCAGTTGCCCGTGCCCCAGCCCACGCTGGCCGGCCGCGTAGTGATCATGGGCATCCGGCCCGAGCATTTGCAAGTTGCCGCGCGCGGCATTCCGTTTGAAGTTGGCTTGGTTGAATCACTCGGCTCAGACATGCTCGTACACGGCACCTGCCCCGGCATGCAAGGCCCGCAAGACATCACGCTGCGCACGCATGACAAAACTTTTGTCACCGGCAAGAAGGTCGCGCTGATGGCCACGCCGGAGCATCTGCACTGGTTTGATGAGAAGACTGGGAAGCGGATTTAGACCTTCCCTGAAGGCAATCACGCAATATCCATGCGGGTTTTGAGCCGTTTTTGCTTGGAAAGGCTCATGAATAATGCGTGTTTTGTGTGGCGTCCCACGAATGACCTTGTTGGACTAGCGCTGTTTAGTCCTTAAACGTTTCAACCGTAATGCCGCGTGCAGTCAGTATCGCGAGTATTTCACTTCGATTCTGCCCCCATGCAGGGCTCATGCTTGGCACGACAATCTCACCGGTTCGCATCCGAAAACGCCATCTAGAACCTGCGCTATCGCGCCGTCGATACCACGGCGGTGCCGCATTAAGCTGGACTGCCGCAATTTCATCAAGCACCAAGAATCGATGCTCCGTAAAGAAAAGTAGATTCTGCGTTCTCCAGGTGATACGGCTATCTGAAATATAGACTTCACCAACCAGCCCGGCAACAAACATCCAGACCACAAAGCTCGCTATGCCCACAAACATGAACTGTAAAAACGCAACACGCTCCTTTCGATTTCGATAAATCAGATAGACCGTCAGGCCAATAGCACCCAACAAAATGAAAACGTCGCTAAAGATCGATGTTCGAAAAGTCATCCGATCAAACGCTTAAGTACAAATCACGATTCAAGCAAACTACGCAACATCCAAGCCGTCTTCTCATGAGTATCCAGCCGCTGCGTGAGCAAATCCGCAGTCGGTTGATCATCCGCCTTGTCCGCTACTGGGAACAATCCCCGCGCGGTTTTGGCCACCGCTTCATGCCCTTTGACCAATAGCCGAATCATCTCTTCAGCTTTAGGCACACCCACCGGCTCTTTGATGGACGAGAGCTTGCCAAACTGCGCGTAGGTGCCCGGCGCGGGAAAGCCCAGCGCGCGGATGCGCTCAGCAATCGGGTCGATGGCATTCCACAGCTCGGTGTACTGCGTCATGAACATCAGATGCAACGTGTTGAACATCGGTCCGGTAACGTTCCAGTGAAAGTTGTGCGTCATCAGGTAAAGCGTGTAGGTGTCGGCCTGCAAGTGCGACAGTCCATCGGCGATTTTTTCACGGTCTTTTGCGCTAATGCCGATATCCAGCATGGGCGCGCTTGCGGTTTTGATTTTGGCCATGAGTTTGCTCCTTTGCGGTCTACAACTGAACTATGCGGCACAAATGCTGCATCTTCAACACATACAGCAGATTAAATTTTGCTAGCAAACCGATGGCTTTGGCTTATTGGTGCGCGGCCTTGGCCTCCGGCAGAAACTGCACGCCGTTCAAGTCGCAAGCAAGCACGGCTTGGCGCACCGCTTCAATCGCCTCCAGCCGGGTAAAGCTTTTGCGCCAGGCAATCACCACGCGCCGGTCAGGCACGGGTTTGACAAACGGCACGTAGCGCAGCAAATCGCGTTTGCTGGGCTTGTCTGGCACGCTGCTCATCGGCAACACGGTGATGCCGATGCCGCTGGCCACCATGTGGCGGATGGTCTCCAGCGAGCTGCCTTCAAAACTGCGCTGCACACCATCTGCGCTTTGCGCAAAACGCGCCATTTCGGGGCACACCTCCAGTACCTGGTCGCGAAAGCAATGGCCCACGCCGAGCATGAGCATGGTTTCGCTTTTGAGCTCTTGCGCAGACACGTTCTTGCGCCCTTCCCAGGCGTGCCCGGCCGGCACCGCGACCATGAACGGTTCGTCATACACCGGCTGCACCATCAGCCCGGCTTCTGGTAACGGCAAGGCCATGATGGCGCAGTCAATCTCGCCCTCGCGCAGCAGCTCGATCAGCTTGACGGTAAAGTTTTCCTGCAACAGTAGCGGCATGTGCGGCGCGGCTTTCATCATCGCCGGCACCAGCTTGGGCAACAGATATGGGCCGATGGTGTAGATAATGCCTACCTTCAGCGGCCCGGCCAGCGGGTCTTTGCCGCCCTTGGCCAGTTCTTTCACGCGGCCGGCTTCTTCAAGCACTTTGCGCGCCTGCTCAACAATGCGCGCGCCCAGCGGAGTCACGCTCACCTCAGTGGAACCGCGCTCGAACAGTACGACGTTCAGTTCTTCTTCCAGCTTTTTAATCGCTACAGACAGCGTCGGCTGCGAGACAAAACACGCTTCTGCGGCACGGCCAAAATGCCGTTCGCGCGCCACGGCAACGATATAACGCAGCTCGGTCAGAGTCATGGCTGCAAATCACTTTCAGGAAATCAATGCAGCAAGTCTATCGCGTCCTGCCAAGCCGTGTCATATGGCCCAAATACCGTGCGCGTTGTCACTAGAATGAAGCCGATGAGTGGCGAGCTGCCGGGTGCCGGCAATAACAATCAGCGCTCTGGAGGATGAGGATTGCTTAAACATGTGTTCGCGCGGCTCTTCGCGCCGCGCCCGGATCAAAAAGCCGATTCAGGCCGCTCGTCTTCGCACGACGAAGAGGCGCGCCTGTCCATGATTATCCAGAATAGTATGGATGCGATCATCACGATTGACGGCAACGAAAAAAAACAGATTTTCAATGCCGCCGCAGAGCAAATGTTTGGCTATTCTGCGGCGCAAGCCTTGAACATGACTTTATCTTCACTGATTCCGGCGACATTCAGAAGCAGACATCACACCCATGTGCAAAATTTCGCGCACTCCGGCGAATCCTCCCGCAAGATGGGGCACCACATGGTGCTGCGCGGTCTGCGCGCCAGCGGTGAAGAGTTTCCGCTGGAAGCATCGATTTCACGCTCCATGACGCAGGGCAAGCTGTACATGACGGTGATTCTGCGCGATCTGACAGCGCGCGTGAAGGCGCAGAATGAGCTTGACCGGGCACGCGCGCAGCTGCGCGAGCTGTCCATCGCTTCACAAACCGCGCGCGAGGAAGAAAAGGCGCGCATTTCGCGTGAGCTGCATGATGAGCTTGGACAAAACCTCACCGCGCTGAAGATGGATCTTGCATGGCTGGAATCGCATGCCAATCACGACGGCCCCGCGCGCGCAGAGCGCATACGCGCCATGCAAGGCGTGCTGGACAGTACCGTGGTGGCCACGCGCCGCATTGCTGCGGACCTGCGGCCCTTGATGCTGGACGATCTGGGGCTGATGGCAGCGCTGGAATGGCTGACGCAGGACTTCACGCGCCGCACCGCCGTGCCGTGTGACTTGGCCGTGGATGACGCGGTGGTTGATGTGGATCAGCGCGTGCAGTCTGCGCTGTACCGCGCGGTGCAAGAGTGCTTGACCAACGTGGCGCGGCACGCGCGTGCCACCCACGTGAAGATTGAGCTGAAGGTGCTTGAATCTGCGGTGCACTTAAGCGTTGAAGATGACGGCCGCGGCATCAGCCAGGCCGACCAAGCGCGGCGCGGATCGTTTGGCTTAATTGGTATGCGTGAGCGCGTCTATATACTGGGCGGCAGTGTTGAGATTAGCAGTGAACCCGGCGCCGGCACGCACATTAGCATTGTGATGCCGCGCGAGCCCAACACCGAAGAAAAGCCAGATAGCCGCGCATGATCAAGATCGTGATTGCCGATGACCACACCCTTGTCCGCGAAGGGCTGCGCCGCGTGGTGAGCGAGGTGGACGATGTGGAGGTGATCGGCGAAGCAGTCAACGGCCGCGAAGTGCTGGAATGGGTGCGCAAGGGCGGCATGGACATGCTGCTGCTGGATCTTTCTATGCCTGAACACAGCGGCGTGGACTTCATCCGCCGCTTGAAAGATGAAGCGCCCAAGCTGCCGATTCTCGTGCTCACCATGCATGAAGAAGAGCAGTACGCAGTGCGCTCGATTCGCGCCGGTGCATCCGGCTACTTGACCAAAGAAAGCGCGAGCAAAGAGTTGATCAACGCCATCCGCCGCGTGGCCACGGGCCGCCTGTACATCAGCCCTTCAGTAGCGGAACAGTTGGCGCTGGATGCCATGTCCACGCAAGACGGGCCGCGGCACAAGACTTTGTCTGACCGCGAGTTTGAAGTGTTTCAAATGATGGTGCACGGCAGATCAGTGACTGACATCGCGCAGCAACTACATCTGTCCGTGAAGACGGTGAGCACGCACAAAGCGCGGATTTTGGAAAAGATGAATATGCAGTCGCTGGCGGAGCTGGTGCGCTACGCGGTGGCCAACGGGCTGATCAATACGCCGCAGAGTTAAAACTGCACTTTTTTAGTGCAGTTTAAGAGCCTCTACGCAATATCCATGCACCTTTTCAGGCAAAAATGCCTGAAAAGGCGCATGGATATTGCGTAGTCTATTCTCAATTCTCTAGTTTTCTTCTCCTAAACATCTGCCTGCGCGTTGCGCGCTTGTCAGACGATTCCTACCCCACCCGCGCCAAATCTGACGCATCAAATCAGCGTGCACCGATGGTGCATGGCCAAAGCGCTGGCCATACTGCTCACATGTTCAACGCAATGACCTGCCAAGCGCCGACCATGAAGGTGTACGTCGTCGAAGACTCTGCCGCGATTTGCCAGCGCATCGTGCAAATGGTGGAAGAGATTGAAGACACGAACGTGGTGGGCACTGCGGAAGATGTGCCGGGTGCGATTCAAGGGATTGAGGCCAGCACGCCCGATGTAGTGATTTTGGATATCCGCCTGTTTAACAGCAACGGACTGTATGTGCTGCAACACGTAAAGAAAACCATGCCAACGCTCAAAGTGATTGTGCTGACCAATTTCAATTCAGATCAGTATCGAACGCTGGCCAATCGATACGGTGCGGACGCGTTCTTGGACAAGTCCAACGACTTTGCCCAAATACCCAACTTGCTGCGCAACTGGCAACCCAGGCCGGGCAGCGCAGTCAACTGAAATTCGCCGCCATTTAGAAACAGCCCATAACAAAGGAGGACTCACATGACCAGCACTCAAAACGTTTGTGCACTCAGTGCCCTGCCAGACAGTGGCGATGCGGCCCGCAGCACCGGCCAACCCGGCCGCGGCGCCTTGTGGTCCACGATGGCGGATGTCTGCCGGCTGCTGCGCCTTGAAACAAAGACGCAGTATGCCGGGCAAGAAACGCTGTTCCAGCATCGTCGCCTCAAACCCGGCCAGCGGCTGTATCACGCCGGACAGGCATTTGAAGCGCTCTACTTGGTCAACTCCGGCTATCTGAAAACGCTGATCGTTGATGGCGAGGGCAATGAGCGCGTGCTGTCTTTTCCGATGAAGGGCGATCTACTGGGCAGTGATGGTATCTGCAAAGACTGCCATGCATCTGAAGTCACTGCGCTGTCTGATTGTGATCTCATCGTTATTCCGTTTCGCCAGTTGGTGGCGCTGGGCCATGCGTGCGATGAGTTTGAACAAGTCATCTACCGCGTGATCAGCCGCGAGCTGGTGCAAGAGCACATCAACCTGGCCACGCTCGGCGCGTTGCAGTCGGATGCGCGCGTAGCGCACTTTATTGCCATGCAGGCAGAGCGCCACGCGGCACTGGGCTTTTCACCGCGCGCTTTTCTGCTGCGCATGACGCGCCGTGAAATTGGTAGCTATCTTGGGTTGACGCTGGAAACGGTCAGCCGCTCGCTCTCGGCCCTGCACAGCGCCGGCGTGATCCGCATTGATCAGCGCGATGTGGAAATTCTTAAGCCAGAAGCTTTGCGCGCCGTGCGCCGCGCACCGGCAGAGACGCCGCCGCAACCTAAAATTCATGCGGTGAGCAGCAAGCGCAGCCAGCCGGTGCGGCTACCCAAGACACGCACAGCCACGCCCTGGCAGGCGCTGCAAGCGGCGGCTTGAATCATGTAGGTAAGCAGGAACTTGCGCAAACCGAGCGCTATCTCAAACATGCGCGCGGCAGCAAGCAAAAAGGCGGCGGACAAGAAGACAACAAAGAAATCCAGCAGTATCGTCCGCACACGCGCCGCTGGGCGGGAGCAGGCTTTGGCCCTATAGCGGCATAACTGCGCGCTGTTCAGAGCGCATCCTGTCTATCGAGGTGCGGATATGACCTATCAAAGCATTTTGCTTCACATCGACCACAGCCCGGCTTGCCAGCGGCGCATTGCGTTTGCTGCGTCTTTGGCGGCTGCGCACAACGCGCACCTGATCGGCCTTGCCGCGACTGGCCTCGTGTATTCGCCTTACATCGCCGGTGGCGAGGCCATTGGGCGCTATTACGAAGAAGCGGCAGAGGCCTTGCGCACGGCAGCGCAGCAAGCCGCCGCAGCGTTTTCGGATCAGATGAAAGCGGCCGGCGTTCGTTCGTGGGAAGCGCAGGTGCTCACTGCCGACGCTGGATCGGCACTTGCACGGCAAAGCCGTTTTGTCGATCTGGTAATTCTTGGCCAAACCGATCCGGGAGCGATCGGTACAGATAGCGGCCTGCCGCAATACCTGTTGCTGCACAATGCCAGGCCAGTGATTGTGTTTCCCTATGCCGGCGAGTTTGATGGCGTAGTAGGCAATGTGATGATCGCCTGGAGCGGTACCAAAGAAGCGGCGCGCGCAGTCAGTGACGCACTGCCCATCTTGCAAAAAGCAAAAACGGTGCGCCTGATTGTCTTTAACCGCGACGCCAGCCTGGACAAAGAAACAGACAAACCCGGCAGCGCCGATATTTCAACTTACCTGGCAAGACACCAAGTTAACCTAGTGACTTCCCGTGAAGAAACCGATATCGACGTAGGCAACGCCATTCTTTCACGCATGGCGGACTACGGGTCTGATCTGCTGGTCATGGGCGGTTACGGCCACTCCAGGTTCCGCGAAATACTGCTGGGCGGCGTGACGCGGACAATCCTTGCGCATATGACCGCGCCGGTGCTGATGGCGCACTGAGTCTCTTGCGCGGATCGTTGCAGTGCGAATTGCTTGAGTTCGCAGCCCTGTAGCGCCTACTATCGGCGCACAATTCAATTCAACGAGGAGACCTGAATGCATCGCTTTCTGCATTGCTTTCATCTGCGCGCGGCGCGCTTGCTTCAAACACTATGGATTGCGGCGGCGCTTGCGGCCGGCCTAGCGCACGCGCAGGA
>JBOFGW010000489.1:0-8039 GCA_051649325.1 Burkholderiaceae bacterium
AGCTTGGCGTGAATAGTTACGCTGCGGTAGCGTTTGAAACCAGCGCTTTTTAAAATTACCTGTGAAAGACATGCCATGAAATCACGCCGTATTTTCCTCCTCAAATCGATCGGTGCCGCTATTGCTTTGCCGGCCGCGGGCCAGGCGCTTGCGCAGGCTGCGCCGGCTAAAGTGGATCCAAAAGACGCTACAGCCGTTGCATTGGGCTATGTTGAGGATTCCGCCAAGGCCGATGCAAAGAAGTTTCCCCGCTGGGCCAAAGAGCAAAACTGCGCCAACTGCCAGCTCTACATCAAGAGGGGCGATGATGGTTGGGGCGGCTGCTCACTGTTCCCGAATAAATTGGTCGCTTCCAAAGGCTGGTGCAGTGCGTGGGTGAAGAAAGCCTAAGTGCTGAGTGCCTATGAAAAAGCCGGCAAGTGCCGGCTTTTTTATTGCCTGCTTTTTGTCGAACATGCATCATTCAAGCAGCAAGCCACAACGCAAACTGGTAGTACAGCGGCAACCCCACCAGCAAGTTGAACGGAAAGGTCACGCCCAGCGATGCGGTGAGATAAATGCCGGGGTTGGCCTGCGGCAACGCTGCGCGGCACGCCGCCGGCGCGTCGATATACGAAGCGCTGGCGCACACCGCGCCCAGTACAAATGCGCCGCCTGTGCTCAAACCCACCAGATGTCCGAGCCAAACGCCCGTGAGGCCCAGCACGATCGGCGCGGCAATCGCAAAACTCGTCATGAACACGCCTACTTGCGCAAATGCGCGGAACTGCCGTGCGGCGGTCATACCCATCTCGAGTAGAAAGAGCATGAGGATGCCGCGGAATAAGTCATCGTAAAACGGTGCAATCTGTTTCCAGCCGCGCTCGCCCGCCAACAGGCCAATGGCCATGCCGCCCGTAAGCAAAATGATGCCGCGGCCACGCAGTGTGTCGATGATGAGCGCGCCCATCGAGTGTGTGCCGCTTTCTTTGCCCATGGACCAGCGTGCCAGCATGAGTGCAATGATCACGCCCCATTCCATCAGCGCGACCACCGCGGTCATGTAGCCTTCGCTGGGCGTGTTCATCGCGGTGGCAAAGGCGACTGCAGCAAAGAACGTCACCGAAGACACTGAGCCATAGTGCGCCGCCACTGCAGCAGCATTGGCGGAATCAAACTTGCCCGCTTTGCGCAGCACAAAAAACACGACCACCGGTATTGCGATGGTGAGCGCAACGGTGACTGCCAGCAAGCCGGCGATGTCGGCAAACTTCACGTTGGCGAGCTCTGCGCCGCCCTTCAGGCCAATCGAAAACAGTAACTAACTCGCCAGCAGCTTGAGCACCGGCTCGGGCAGTTCCAGCTCGCTTTTGATCAGCCCGGCAATGATGCCCAGCGCAAACGCTAAAACAATCGGTGAGAGCAGGTTGGTGAGCAGCAGGTCAAGGCCGGGCATGAGATGTATCCATTTTTTGTGTTGCCGGCAAATTACAGGTGCATGCGCCATGCGTCCAATTCATGCTTTGCATGTTTTCGTTCTATTTTGTAAAACTGTTGAAAGCGGATAGAAAAGCGGAAAAGAGGCATGGCGGAACTGAATTACCACCATCTGCGCTACTTCTGGGTGATCGCGCATGAGCGCAGCCTGACCAAGGCGGCGCAGCGCCTGCATGTGTCGCAGTCGGCGCTGTCGATCCAGCTCAAGCGGCTTGAAGAGCGGCTGGGCCATGCGCTATTTGAACGTGCCAATCGAAAACTTACACTCACAGAGGCCGGCCGCATTGCGCTGGCGCATGCCAACACCGTATTCAAGAGTGGTGATGAACTGGTGAATACGCTCAAGCGCGGCCGTGCCAGCCAGCGGCACGTGCTGCGCGTGGGAGCGGTGGCCACGCTCTCACGCAATTTTCAAGTGCAGTTTCTCGCGCCGCTGCTGGGCCGGCGTGATGTAGAGCTGGTAATCCGCTCCGGCAGTTTGCGCGAGCTGCTCGCGCAGCTACGCACGCACACGGTGGATGTAGTGCTGTCCAACCACACGGTGCCGCGCGATGCAGATTCCAATTGGTTCAGCCACGTGCTGGCGGAGCAGGCCGTCAGCTTGGTGAGCCGCCCGGTGCGGCGCGCCAAACCGTTTGTGTTTCCGCAGGATCTGGCCGATCAGCCGCTTGTGCTGCCGGGCCTGCAAAGCGATGTGCGCCTGGCGTTTGATGCATTGCTGGACCAAGCCGGCATCGCACCGCTGATTGTTGCGGAAGTTGACGATATGGCCATGCTGCGCTTACTCGCGCGCGACTGGGGCGGCTTGGCACTAGTGCCCACTGTGGTGGTGCAGGACGAGCTGCGCAGCGGCGTGCTGCAGCAGCGCTGCACAATTGCCGAGATCACCGAGCGCTTTTATGCGATTACGCCCAGCCGGCGTTTTCCCAATCCGCTGGTGCGTGAGCTGGTGCAGAGCATGAAAGCCAAGCAGGCTGCGCAGTAACGCGGCGACTCATCTAGTGCGATTGGCGGTATCGCGCTAATTCCGCACTAAATCACTCAAATTTGCCGGGTTTTCTGCGGCAATACGGCTCCGTCTGCACGCAATTTGCGCGTTGACTCACCCAATTTATGTGTCTATATTCAAGTACATTAAAAATCGTCAATGCAAATTGACGATTTAAAGTGATATTTGTGATGTCACAGCCTGCGGAGACACGCTGATGGATGCATCCAGACGAATTGAGCGGGCATTGCTTGGCGCATTGGCGCTGGCGCAGCGGCCGGGTTGTCCGCCGCGGCTGGCGGCAGCGGTGCGGCACGCGGTCTTTCCCGGTGGTGCGCGGATTCGCCCGCAGCTATGTATTGCGGTTGCGCGCGCCTGTGGCGATGATGCGCCAGCGCTGGCAGATGCGGCGGCGGCGTCGATTGAGCTACTGCACTGCGCATCCCTCGTGCATGACGATCTGCCGTGCTTTGACAATGCTGATACGCGGCGCGGCCAGCCTTCGGTGCACCGTGCATATGGCGAGCGCCTAGCGGTGCTGGCCGGCGACGGTTTGATTGTTCTGGCGTTTGAGATTCTGGCACCCGCCGCTATGCCGGCGTACTGTGCGCGCCTTGGTGCCGTGCTGGGCACAATTGCGCGTGGCGTGGGCATGCCCACCGGCATCACGGCCGGGCAGGCGTGGGAATGTGAAACCCGCGTGGTGCTCGCCGATTATCAGCGCGCCAAGACCGGTGCGCTGTTTTCCGCCGCTACAGTGGCCGGCGCGCAGGCTGCAGGCAGCGACGGCGAGCCGTGGCGCGCACTGGGCGAATGGCTGGGCGAGGCGTATCAGGTCGCTGACGATATTCGCGATGTGGCGATGGACGCCGCCGCGCTAGGCAAACCCGCGCATCAAGACGAAACCCACGGCCGGCCCAGCGCCGCGCATGAGCTGGGCATTACCGGCGCCATTGCGCACTTTGAGCAGTTGATCGCGCGTGCGAGTGAATCGATTCCCGCCTGCCGCGGCGCGGGTGCGCTACGCGCTTTGCTGCAGCACGAAGCGGAGCGGCTCTTGCCTAAATCGCTGTCTGAAGAGCTGACGCGGCTGGCGGCGGAGTAGGGTAGTGATTCAAGGCGATTTGAAAGTGCTCTACGCAATATCCATGTGCTTTTTCAGTCAAAAATGGCTCAAAAGGCGCATGGATATTGCGTACTGCCCTATTTGGAGTGCTTAGAAATGACTCCGGCAGCGACAACTGCACCGGCTGCGAGCTCTATGCGTGACCGTTTGCTCGCCACGCGCGACGCGCTGCTGGCCAGCCCGAAGTTTCAGCGCTGGGCCGCGGCGCTGCCCTTCACCCGCTGGATTGCCCGCCGGCGCGCGGCACAGCTGTTCGATCTGGTGGGCGGCTTTGTGTACACGCAAATTTTGCTCGCTTGCGTGCGCTTGAAGCTGTTTGACATGCTGGCCGCCGGCCCGCAAACCAAAGCGGCGCTTGCGCCACGGCTGGGCTTGACTGAAGAGGCCGCAGATCGGCTCTTGGCCGCCGCGGTTGCGCTGCGGCTGGTGGAGCATCGAAGCGGCAGCCGCTATGGCCTGGGCGCGCTGGGTGCGCCACTGGTGGGCAACACGGCATTGCTCGCGATGATCGAGCATCACACCACGCTGTATGCAGATCTGGCCGACCCGGTCGCGCTCTTGCGCGGCGAGGTGAAAGATGCCGCGCTGGCGCAATACTTTCCCTACACCCGTGCAGAAGAGCCGGGTGCGATCGAGCAGGAGCGCGTGGCCGCCTACAGCACCTTGATGAGCGCCAGCCAGCCTTTTGTGGCCGGTGAGATTTTGGATACGTACGACTTTCGCAATCACCGCGTGCATCTGGACGTGGGCGGCGGCGAAGGCACGTTTATCTGCAGTGTGGCGCAGCGCGCGCCTGAACTGCGCATGATGCTGTTTGACTTGCCGGCTGTGGCGCAGCGTGCGCGCGAGCGGTTTGCGCAAGCAGGCATCGCGCACCGCGCGCAGGCGTTTGGCGGCAGCTTTTTGACTGATGATCTGCCTGCCGGCGCAGACCTGATCACCCTCGTGCGCGTGGTGCATGACCACGATGACGCGCGCGTACTCACGCTGCTCAAGCGCGTCAAAAAGGCACTCGCACCCGGTGGCGCACTGCTGCTGGCGGAACCCATGTCCGGCACTAAAGGTGCAGAAGCCATGGGCGATGCGTACTTTGGCTTTTACCTGCTGGCGATGGGCCGCGGACGTACACGCACGGTGGCCGAGCTGTCTGCGCTGCTCACACAAGCCGGTTTTGCTGCACCGCAGCTATTGCCGACCAGAATTCCTTTACAAACCAAAGTGTTACTGGTGCGTTGAACCTGTGTCCAAGTCGAAACTGTAAATCTATGTTGACTTGCAAATTAGTATCAGTAATATGACACTATTCAAAGGCTCAATCCCTCGTATGGTGCTAGACCGAACTCGTTGGGTATGTATGCGCGCCAACCTCCCTGTTTTGCGGAGGAACACGTGAAAGCGACTGCTGTTGTCCTTGAGCAGCCAGGCCAACTTGTGTTGAGCCGGCTGGATCTCACCGCACCCACAGAAGAAGATGTAGTGATTGAAATGGCCTTCAGCGGCATCAGCACCGGTACAGAAAAGCTGCTGTGGTCCGGCACCATGCCGCCGTTTCCGGGCATGGGCTATCCGCTCGTGCCTGGCTATGAATCCGTTGGCCGCGTTCTAGATGCGGGCAGCGAATCCGGCGTTTCTAAAGGCACCACGGTGTTTGTGCCTGGCGCGCGCTGCTTTGGTGATGTGCGCGGCTTATTTGGTGGCGCCGCATCGCACGTGGTGAGCGCTGGCGCGCGCGTATTGCCGATTGACGAGCACCTGGGTGAGCGCGGTGTGCTCATGGCGCTGGCCGCCACTGCCTACCACGCCGTATGCGCAAAAGGCGCGCAACTGCCTGACCTGATTGTGGGCCACGGCGTGCTGGGCCGCATGGTGGCGCGATTGACAGTGATTGCGGGTGGAGCGCCCGTGGTGTGGGAGAAAAATCCAACGCGGCGTGATGGCGCAATGGGCTACCGCGTGATCGACCCCGCGGTAGATGCCTGGCGCGAATACAAAGCAATCTGCGATGTCAGCGGAGACGCTGGCCTGCTGGACAACCTGATCGCGCGGCTCGCACCCGGCGGCGAAGTGCTGCTGGCGGGCTTCTATGACAAACCGCTGTCGTTCAACTTTGCGCCCGCGTTCCTGCGTGAAGCGCGCGTGCGCGTGGCTGCGCAGTGGCAGGCGCAAGACTTGGCGGCGGTGAAGCAGCTTGTCGAATCCGGCGCGCTATCGCTTGACGGGCTCATCACGCATCGCCGCCCAGCGCAAGAAGCCGATTCTGCTTACCGCACTGCCTTTGGCGATCCCGCCTGTCTGAAGATGGTCCTTGACTGGAGAGGTCACTGATGAGCACGAGCACGATTCCTGCCGTTGCGCCAATCAAATTCATGCAAGCCGAGCGCCTGCGCGCAGAAGCGGCGATTGATCCAGATCCTGTCGCCACCGGCCCGGTGACTAAAGAAACGCAGATCATCGCTATCTACGGCAAAGGTGGCATCGGCAAAAGCTTCACGCTGGCCAATTTGAGCTACATGATGGCGCAGCAAGGCAAAAAAGTGCTGCTAATCGGCTGTGATCCCAAGAGCGATACCACCAGCCTGCTGTTCGGCGGCAAAGCGTGCCCCACCATCATCGAGACCAGTAGCAAGAAAAAACTCTCTGGCGAAGCGGTATCGATTGGCGATGTGTGCTTCAAGCGCGATGGCGTGTTTGCCATGGAGCTGGGCGGCCCGGAAGTTGGCCGCGGCTGCGGCGGGCGCGGCATCATCCACGGCTTTGAAACGCTGGAAAAGCTCGGTTTCCATGATTGGGGTTTTGATTACGTGCTGCTGGATTTTCTGGGCGACGTGGTCTGCGGCGGCTTTGGCCTGCCGATTGCGCGCGACATGTGCCAGAAGGTGATTGTGGTGGGCAGCAACGATTTGCAGTCGCTCTATGTCGCCAACAACGTCTGCAGCGCGGTGGAGTATTTCCGCAAGCTGGGTGGCAACGTCGGCGTGGCCGGCATGGTGATCAACAAAGATGATGGCACTGGCGAGGCTGCGGCATTTGCCAAGAACGCCGGCATCCCGGTGCTGGCAGCAATTCCCGCGCACGAAGACATCCGCCGCAAAAGCGCCAGCTACGAAATCATTGGCCGGCCTGGCACGCAGTGGGCGCCGTTGTTTGAAGAACTCGCGCGCAACGTGGCTGAAGCGCCGCCGATGCGGCCCAAACCACAAACGCAGGATGAGCTGCTCGGCCTGTTTTCCAGCAGCGTGACCGGCCGCGACTACGTGCTTGAACCTGCCACCACCTTTGACATGGTGGGCAAGCATGAAGTGGTGAAAGAGTCGCTCGAAGTGATTTACGACGCTGCGTAGACCAATCAGCCATGCAAGATATCGCTCCCACCAGCCTACCTAATCCGCAAGCGGTCAATACGGATGGCCTGGGTTGCCACTCCGGCAAGGAACAAATGCTTGCTGCCGCGAAGTCGGCCGGCAAGAGCGAAACGCTGTCGCAGTACGCCAAAGACTATCCGCTGGCCAGCAATGCCGGCCCGCACGATCAGCCGCAAAGCATGTGTCCGGCATTTGGCAGCTTGCGCGTGGGCCTGCGGATGCGCCGCACTGCAACCGTGTTGTCTGGTTCAGCATGTTGCGTGTATGGATTGACATTTACCAGTCACTTTTACGGTGCACGCCGCAGTGTCGGCTACGTGCCGTTTAACTCAGAAACGCTGGTGACGGGCAAGCTGTTTGAAGACATCCGTGAGGCGACCTTCAAGCTGGCCGATCCGGCGCTGTACGACGCTATTGTCATCATCAATTTGTGCGTGCCCACCGCCAGCGGTGTGCCGCTGCAACTGCTGCCTAAAGAAATCAATGGCGTGCGCATCATCGGCATTGATGTGCCCGGCTTTGGCGTACCCACGCATGCAGAAGCCAAAGATGTGCTGGCCGGGGCCATGCTCAAGTATGCGCGGTCTGAGGTGCAAGCCGGGCCGGTGACTGCGCCGCGCGGCGGCAAGTCAGATAAGCCCACGATTGCGTTGCTGGGAGAGATGTTTCCGGCCGATCCGGTCGGCATCGGCATGATGCTTGAGCCAATGGGCCTGGCCGCCGGACCAGTTGTACCAACACGCGAATGGCGTGAGCTGTATGCCGCGCTCGACTGCACAGTGGTCGCCGCAATTCATCCGTTTTACACCGCCAGCGTGCGCGAGTTTGATGCGGCCGGCCGGCCAGTGGTGGGCTCGGCTCCCGTGGGCGTTGAAGGTACAGAAGCTTGGTTGCAGGCGATTGGCCAAGCTGCGGGCGTGGCGCAAGACAGAATTGATGCCGCCAAAAACCGCATCCTGCCGGCCATCAAAGGCGTGCTTGCTGCAACGCCCATCAAAGGCCGCATTACTGTCAGCGGTTATGAAGGTTCTGAGCTGCTCGTCGCTCGGCTGCTGATTGAAAGCGGTGCGGATGTGCCGTATGTGGG
>JBOFGW010000490.1:0-11357 GCA_051649325.1 Burkholderiaceae bacterium
CTGCTCTTGCACCTTGAGTTGCTCGAGCGCCTTGTCGGTCTGCCCGCTTTCAGCAAGCAGACTTGAAAGAAAGGTGCGGGCGCGCAGATCGCTCGGATCATCCTTCACCATCTGCGTGAGAATTTCTTGCGCCCGCTCCCGCTTTTTGAGAAACACCAGCCAACTTGATTTTTGGTGCAGCCACCACCGTTCGAGGAAACCGGCCATGGTTATTGCACTCCCCGCGCGTCGCGCCAGCGCTCGCACCCGGCAGCAAGCAGGTTGTTCGCGCATACGTCGCGATGCTCTAAGCCGAGCCAAAGGAATAGCACAAAGAGCAGCGAAAACGCCGCAAACGGCACATGCTGATCAGGGATGAACTTGGGTGTGATGTAGCGCACCAGCTTCACTGCGGGGCTGCCCACGATGCGAAAGAACCGGTAAATCGGGTTTGTTTCGCGCTTGCCCCAGGCGAATATGCCCACCACAAACTGCCCAATGAGTGCCAAGCCGGCAATCATGATGATTTGTTGGAGCAGCAACAGAAACAAGGCCATTGGGTACACGCGCGTTACGCGATTTCTTTGAGCTGCTCAAGAATCGCGGGATTCTCAAGGGTAGAGGTGTCTTGCGTAATGTCTTCGCCTTTGGCGATGGAACGCAGCAAGCGGCGCATGATCTTGCCTGACCGCGTCTTGGGCAAATTGTCCCCAAAGCGAATGTCCTTCGGCTTGGCGATCGGGCCAATCTCTTTGCCAATCCAGTCGCGCAGCTCTTTGGCGATCTGCTTAGCCTCTTCGCCGGTCGGCCGGGCGCGCTTAAGCACCACAAATGCGCAAATCGCCTCGCCAGTAACGTCGTCTGGCCGGCCCACCACGGCGGCCTCGGCCACTAGCGCGGAGTTGGCCACGAGTGCAGACTCAACCTCCATCGTGCCAAGGCGGTGGCCCGACACGTTCAGCACATCATCAATCCGGCCCATGATGGTGAAGTAGCCGGTATCTTTGTCGCGGATAGAGCCATCGCCCGCCAAATACAGCTTGCCGCCCAGCTCCGGCGGGAAGTAGCTTTTCTTGAACCGCTCCGGGTCGCCCCAGATGGTACGCACCATGGACGGCCACGGGCGCTTTACCACCAGCATGCCGCCCTGGCCGTAGGGCAGTTCGTGCCCAGTTTCATCCACAATGGTGGCCATGACGCCGGGCAATGGCAGCGTGCATGACCCGGGCACTAGCGGCGTTGCCCCAGGCAGAGGCGTAATCATGTGCCCGCCGGTTTCGGTCTGCCAAAACGTATCCACGATCGGGCAGCGCTCGCCGCCAACGTGCTTGTGGTACCACATCCACGCCTCTGGGTTGATCGGCTCACCCACGGAGCCCATCAAACGCAGACTGCTTAAGTCCCAGTTGTTGGGATGCACCTTTGCATCGCCTTCGCTGGCCTTGATCAGTGAGCGGATCGCGGTCGGTGCAGTGTAGAAAATCGTGACTTTGTGGCGGGCGATCATCTCCCAGAACCGGCCGGCGTGCGGAAACGTAGGCACGCCTTCAAAGATCAATTGCGTGGCGCCGGCCGCGGTTGGGCCATAGCACACATAGCTGTGACCAGTGATCCAACCAATATCGGCAGTACACCAAAAGACATCATTGGGCTTGATGTCGAAGGTCCACTTCATTGTCAGGTTGGCGCACAGCAAATAGCCGCCCGTGCTGTGCTGGATCCCCTTGGGCTTGCCGGTGGAGCCGGAGGTGTACAGGATAAATAGCGGATGCTCCGCGTCGACCCACTCGGGCTCGCAGATATCGGACTGCGCAGTGGCCAGTTCGTGCATCCACACATCGCGCCCGGCTTTCATGGTGACTGCTCCGCCGGTGCGCCTGTAGACCACTACGTTTTTGATGCCTTCGCAGCCGCCCATGCCAATGGCTTCGTCAACAATCGCTTTGATCGGCAGCGCTTTGCCGCCGCGCATCTGCTCATCGGAGGTGATCACCGCCACCGCGCCGGCATCAATAATGCGCTCCTGCACGCTCTTGGCGGAGAATCCACCGAACACCACTGAGTGCGTTGCACCAATGCGGGCGCAGGCTTGCATCGCCACCACGCCTTCAACCGACATGGGGATATAGATCAGAACCCGGTCACCTTTTTTGATGCCGAGTGACTTCAGCCCATTGGCAAACTTGCACACGCGCTGATGCAGCTCGCGGTACGTCGTTTTGGTGATCTTGCCGTCGTCGGCTTCAAAAATGATGGCCGCTTTGTCGGCGTTTCCGTTTGCGAGGTTTTTGTCCAAGCAGTTGTAGGATGCGTTGAGCTGGCCATCTTCAAACCATTTGTAGAACGGCGCGTTGTCTTCATTCAAAGTCTTGGTAAAGGGTTTGTGCCAGACCAGGTGTTCGCGCGCCAGGGTCGCCCAAAAATTTTCATAATCTTTTTCAGCCGCCGCGCACAACGCAAGGTACGCATCCATGCCGGAAATAGCCGCTTTTTTGACGAAGTCTGCAGGCGGTTGAATGACCCGCTTTTCTTGGAATACAGATTCAATGGCCGACATGCCGATTGGTCCCCGATTTTGTTTGAATACTGGAGCGCAAGATAGGCAACGTGCCTTACGGAAAACTTACATTTGTTCGCTATCGCTATTGCAGCGCAGCAAACGTGATGCTTGCGCTCGCCTCGCCTTAGGCGCAACCCTTACGCATTAGGCGCGGTGACCACAATGCTCTGGCTTAGGTGAGCGGGCGACTGAAGCAACTTTGACGCCCCCCATTGCTCCGGCGGTATCTGATTGCCCAGATAGCCCCACAGCGCAACCCAAGGCTGCATCTGTGCGGCAATGCTTGCCTGAACATCGCGCAAATCATCCCCCACGTAGACACAACGGTCGGCTGGCGTACCGAGCATCTGCGCGGCGTGAAGCAGGGGCAGCGGGTGCGGTTTGGTGTGCGCCGTAGTGTCCCCACACACCAGCGCGGCGGGGCGCAGTCCCAGCGTGTTGACCAAGGGTTGCGCGTAACGCGTTGCCTTGTTGGTGACAATGCCCCACCGCAGACCAGATCGTTCGACGTGCGCAAGCATTTCTGTCACACCGTCAAACAGCACTGAAAGCCGCGTCAGGCGCTGCTCATAGCGCTCGAGAAACTCAAGCCGAAGCGCTTCGTAGCCTTCATCTCCAGGCTTTAAGCCAAACGCCGTGCCCACCAGCCCACGTGCGCCATGCGACGCCATCGGACGCAACACGTGATATGGCAGTGGCTGCAGGCTGCGCGCAATACGCATGTCATTCGCCGCGCCAGCCAAGTCCGGCGCAGTATCTGCAAGGGTACCATCAAAATCGAACAAAATACCGTCGATCATCATGCGCCGGCCGCTGCAAGAGAGCAGCGCATCAAGTAATTCACACTGGCGTCGTCGTTCAAGGCCGCTTTGTGTGTAAATGGCTGGTACGACATACCGCGTATTTCATGCATTTCAAGACCGGCGCGCCGTGCGTATTCAGCCAGCTCCGACGGCTTGATCAACTTGGCGTAATCGTGGGTACCTTTTGGCAGCAGACCCAGCACATATTCGGCACCCACAATCGCCATAGCGTAGGCCTTCGCATTTCGATTGATAGTGGAAAAGAATACAGCGCCGCCGGGTTTGACCAATTGCGCGCAGGCATTCACCACTGAGGCAGGGTCTGGCACATGTTCCAGCATTTCCATGCACGTCACAACATCAAACGCATGCGGCAGTTCTTGCGCTAGCGCTTCTGCGCTGATGGCCCGGTATTCCACTGAAATGCCCGACTCAAGACTATGTAGTTTGGCAACGGCCAGTGCCCTATCGGCCAGATCGATCCCAGTGACTTGCGCGCCCTTGCCGGCCATGGCCTCAGCCAGAATTCCACCACCGCAGCCCACGTCCAGCGCGCGCTTGCCCTGCAGTCCAACCATAGATTCGATCCACGCCAGCCGCACCGGGTTGATGGTGTGCAGCGGCCGGAATTCACTCATCGGATCCCACCAGCGGTGCGCGAGATCAGAAAACTTGCGTAGCTCAGCTTCGTCAAAATTGCTCATTGCGTTCACACCAAAAGCAAACCTACAAAAGAAAAAGCCCAGCTTGCGCTGGGCTTTCAAGCACTACAAGCCTATTAACGCTTGATGGTGCGGGTACCGACCACTTCAATCTCAGTGCGGCGGTTTTTAGCTTTGCCTTCTCTGGTCTTGTTGTCGGCGACAGGTTGCTTCTCGCCTTTGCCTTCCGTATAGATACGGTTGGCTTCAACACCTTTAGTGACCAAGTACGACTTCACAGCTTCTGCACGGCGAACCGACAGAGCCTGGTTAAACGCGTCACCGCCATCGCTGTCGGTATGGCCGACCGCAATGATGACCTCCAGCGTGATGTCTTTCATCTTCGATGCCAGATCATCCAGCTTGGCGCGTGCGTCAGGCTTCAGTACAGCCTTGTTCACGTCAAAGAAAGCATCAGCCGCGAACGTGACCTTTTCGGACACCGGTGCAGGTGGCGGAGGTGGTGGCGGAGGCGGTGCTGCAGGTGCCGGAGCAGCAGGCGGAGGTGGTGGGGGTGGTGGGGGCGGAGGTGGTGGTGGTTTCGGCACCAGATCCGGATCGCATTCAGCAATTGCCAGGGCGGGCGTGAAATAGCCAGTACGCCAGCACAGACCAAACGGGTCACGAACGACTACGCCGCGCGGATCAAGAACGTAGCCGCTGTTTTGCGGGTTGCCCTTGATGTCCGTCTGGGCGAGTGCCGCCGTAGAAGTCGTAACCAGCAGGGACGCCAGTACGAGGGACATCTTTGTAGATTTGTTCATTAATTCTCCTCTCAAAGCGGATGAGACGCCTAGATGCAGTAATTCCTGCTGCGCGGGAAAAGCAACGCCGTTTGTGATTGTAACACCCAACACATCCGCCCAATAACACCGCTAGCGAGATTGAACACTGACAGACACGTTGGGAGTGACGACCACTCGTCGCCATTCATTGACGATTTTGCCACACGGTTTTTGGCTCAAATGTCACGTTCGAGTATTTGATTACGCGCTTGCGCTCGTTTGTCGGGTTTTCGCAACAACCATGCATGTGCATTGCAACGCTGCTGCGATGCATATTGACGTGTGCATCGCGTGCTTGCAGCGAAGGCCGCTCGGTACAATTGCATGTTCGCTTATCCGTAGCCCGGGCTGGTGTCGGGGCTACTTCTTATCAAGACGCTCAATCCGTCGAAAGCAAGGGCGCCATTCATGGACCAATTTGCAAAAGAAACTCTACCCATCTCGCTCGAAGAGGAGATGCGCCGCAGCTATTTAGATTACGCCATGAGCGTGATCGTTGGCCGCGCGCTTCCTGATGTGCGCGATGGTTTAAAGCCAGTGCACCGCCGCATTTTGTTTGCGATGGATGAACTGGGTAATCACTGGAACCGCGCGTACAAAAAATCTGCGCGTGTGGTCGGTGATGTGATCGGTAAGTACCACCCGCATGGCGACACTGCGGTGTACGACACGCTCGTACGCATGGCGCAAGACTTCAGCCTGCGCTACATGTTGATCGACGGCCAAGGCAACTTTGGCAGCAACGATCCCGACAACGCTGCTGCCATGCGTTACACCGAAGTACGCCTGTCAAAAATCGCGCATGAGTTGCTAGCCGACATCGATAAAGAAACGGTGGACTTTGGCCCCAACTACGACGGCAATGAACAAGAGCCGCTGGTGCTGCCGGCCAAGATTCCCAACCTGCTCATCAACGGCAGCAGCGGCATTGCGGTGGGCATGGCCACCAATATTCCGCCGCACAATCTCAATGATGTCATCAGCGCCTGCCTACACGCGCTACGCCACCCGCAGTGCAGCGTGGATGAGTTGATCGACATCGTGCAAGCGCCCGACTTTCCCACCGGCGGCATCATCTACGGCATGGGCGGCGTGCGCGAGGGTTACCGCACCGGCCGCGGCCGCGTGGTGATGCGCGCCAAAACGCATTTTGAAGATGTAGACAAAGGCGCGCGCCAGGCCATCATCATTGATGAGCTGCCGTATCAAACGCTCAAGCGTCCGCTGTTTGAAAAGATTGCTGATCTGCTGGGCGACAAAAAGCTCGACGGTATTTCAGATATCCGCGATGAGTCCGACAAATCCGGCACGCGCATTGTGATCGAACTCAAGCGCGGCGAAGTGCCCGAAGTTGTGCTCAACAATCTGTTCAAGCAAACGCAGCTGCAAGACACGTTTGGCATGAACATGGTGGCGCTGGTCGATGGTCAGCCACGCCTACTGAACCTGAAGCAGATGGTTGACTGCTTCTTGTCGCACCGCCGTGAAGTGGTCACGCGCCGCACCGTGTTCGAGCTGAAAAAAGCGCGCGACCGCGGCCATATCTTGGAAGGTCTGGCCGTTGCGCTCGCCAATATCGATGAATTCATTGCCATCATCAAAGCCGCGCCCACGCCGCCGGTCGCCAAAGATGAACTGATGGCCCGCGTGTGGGATTCCACCCTCGTGCGCGAAATGCTCACGCGCGCTGCAGAAGATGGCAGCACGATCAACGCAGACGATTTCCGCCCCGAAGGCTTGGGCGCCAACCTGGGCCTGCAAAAAGACGGGCTGTACCGTTTGAGTGAAGTGCAGGCAGAGAACATTCTGCAAATGCGCTTGCAGCGCTTAACTGGCCTTGAGCAAGACAAAATAGTCACCGAATACAAAGAAGTGATGGCGCAAATTGCCGACCTGCTGGATATTCTGGCCACGCCTTCGCGCATTACCGACATCATTGGTGTGGAGCTGGACGGTATCAAGGCTGAGTTTGGCGATGCACGCCGCTCGCATATTGAACGCAACGCGCTGGATCTGGGCACGGAAGATTTGATTGCCCCGCAAGACATGGTGGTCACGCTTTCGCACGCGGGCTATATCAAGAGCCAGCCACTGTCTGAATACCGTGCGCAAAAACGCGGCGGGCGCGGCAAGCAGGCGGCGGCGACTAAAGAAGACGACTGGATTGACCAGCTCTTCATCGCCAACACGCATGACTATATTTTGTGCTTCAGTAACCGTGGCCGCATGTACTGGCTCAAGGTGTGGGAAGCGCCGCAGGGTTCGCGTGCTTCGCGCGGCAAGCCGATTGTGAATCTGTTCCCGCTGGCTGAAGGCGAAAAGATCAACGTGGTGCTGCCGGTCAAACAGTTCTCCGACGATCATTACGTGTTCATGGCCACCAGCCTGGGCACGGTCAAGAAAACCCCGCTGTCTGAATTTTCCAACCCGCGCAAGGCCGGCATCATTGCCGTGGACTTGGACGAAGGCGATTTTCTGATCGGCGCCGCCCTCACCGACGGCCAGCATGATGTGATGATGTTCTCAGATGCCGGCAAGGCCGTGCGCTTTGACGAGAACGATGTGCGCCCCATGGGCCGCACCGCGCGCGGTGTGCGCGGCATGATGCTAGAAGAAGGCCAGCAAGTGATTGCTTTACTTGTGGCAGAAGACGAGCAGCAAAGCGTGCTGACCGCATGCGTGAATGGCTACGGCAAGCGCACGCCGATCATTGAGTACACACGCCATGGCCGCGGTACCAAAGGCATGATCGCGATTCAGACCAGCGAGCGCAACGGCAAAGTGGTCAGTGCGTGCCTGGTGCATGAAGCCGATGAAATCATGCTCATCACCACCGGCGGCGTGCTCGTGCGCACCCGCGTGGCAGAGATTCGCGAGATGGGCCGCGCCACACAAGGTGTCACACTCATCAGCGTAGATGAAGGCACCACGCTCGTGGGCGTGCAGCGCGTGATGGAAAGCGATGCAGGCGAAGGTGAGAGTGATGAGGGCGACGGCGAGGGTGGTGGCAAATAGGTTCGAGCACTTCAAATATCCGTTCGGGCCGAGCTTGTCCAAGCCCATGTGCAAAGCAAGTATCTTGCGATGGGTTCAAAGGCGTTTCGACAGGCTCAACGCGAACGGAAGGTGAAGCAAACTTGAGGTTGTTGACGCTTCCATTGAAACCCTTTGACACATCTTGTCGTGTGCCTACGCGGGAACAATGCGTTGTATGAGCACTCACACCCGTACAGGGCCAAAATGCACACTCAACCTTTCAAAACGCAAAGTAATCTACGCAATATCCATGCGTCTTTTCAGCCATTTTTGCCTGAAAAAGCGCATGGATATTGCGTACACGCTTTTGCATTTTTTAGTTTTTTGGCCGCTTTACTGCTCGCCACACCCTCCTACGCGCTGACCGAAGCAGATCTGCAGCCCGCCGTGCAGGGCGCGCTCAAGACCCACGCCTTCACCAAGCCCGGCGCGCCAATGCCCGCCTTTAGCTGGACGCTGGAAAAGTCCCGCACCCTGCGCAAACCCCACACCGTGACAGAGACGTTTTCTGCCGCTGCCAACGGCGTAGCCACGGTCAAAGTGTCAGACCAGCGCGGCAGCGATGCTCCCTCCGTCCGCACCCGCATGTCGCTGCGCGCGCTGGAATACGTGGATGCAGACGACGCAGAAGTCAGCGTGACCGCGCAAGACGTAGACATTCCGCCCAAAAGCGGCGACACCTTCACGCTCACCATCAAAAAAGACGGCCAGTCACTCACCAAAACCTGCAAAGTCGGTGAGCGCAGCGCAGCGGCGAGCCTACTCGCTGCGCTGCCCGGCGAGATGGCGGCGATTGAATGCGCCGGCAATGGCACCTACCGCGGCTCGCAAGTCAAAACCAAAACGCAGATGGCTTGGTTTGATGCCCTGAACGTGTTTTTGCTGCTGCGTGAAGAGGCCGATACACCGCTGGGCAAATTCACCGAGACGGTGAAAATCAAGCAGTTTTCGCAGTAACGTCACTTTTAGTTGCTGCGCGCTGCGCGGTTTGCGGTTCGCAGGCAAAATACAGATTCGTCATACCGGCGAAGGCCGGTATCCAAGTGGTGTGATGTGTATGCGGCCCCATCCTTGGGTCCTGGCTTGCGCCGGGGCGACAAGCAAAGTGCAAACGCCGTACACGTAACCTTCCCATCGACATCTTGAACCGCCCCTACAACTTCTCCCCCGGCCCTGCGGCCCTGCCCCAACCCGTTCTTGAACAAGCCGCCGTAGAAATGCTTGACTGGCATGGCAGCGGCATGAGCGTGATGGAGATGAGCCATCGCGGCGCGCACTTCACGCAAATCTACGAGCAAGCGCAGGCGGATTTTCGCGAGCTGCTGGGCATCCCCGCCAACTACAAAATCCTGTTCATGCAAGGCGGCGCGATTGCGGAGAATGCGATTGTTCCGCTCAATCTGATTGGCCGTATTTCAAAAACAGCTGGTAAAGCAGACTACGTCATCAACGGCTGGTGGAGCGTCAAGTCTGCCAAAGAAGCGGCCAAGTATGGTGATGTAAAAGTGGTGGCCAATAGCGAAGATGCTGCGCAGACCCAAGGCAAGTTTCGCTTCATCCCGCCGGTCGATACGTGGGCGGTGCGCAGCGATGCCGCTTACCTGCACATCTGCGGCAATGAAACGCTGGATGGAATTGAATTTCAGCAATGGCCGCGCTTGAACAACAACGTACCGTTAGTGGTGGATGCATCCAGCCACATTCTGTCTCGGCCACTCGACGTAACGCAGTTTGGCCTGCTCTACGGCGGCGCCCAAAAGAATATCGGCCCGTCCGGCCTCACGATTGTGATTGTGCGTGACGATCTGCTCGGCCACGCACTGCCGGTCTGCCCCAGCGCGTTTGACTACAAGCTGGTGGCAGACAATCAAAGCATGTTCAACACCCCGCCCACGTATGCGATCTACATCGCCGGGCTGGTGTTTCAGTGGCTCAAAGAACAAGGCGGTGTGGCGGCGATGGAGCAAGTCAATATCGCCAAAGCCAAGTTGCTCTACGAGTGCATTGATGCAAGCAGCTTGTATGTGAACTATGTAGATAAGCTGGTGCGCTCGCGTATGAACGTCACCTTCTATCTGCGTGATGAGTCGCTGAACCAGGCGTTTATCGACGGTGCGAAAGAAGCCGGTCTGCTCAACATCAAAGGCCATAAGGCAGTGGGTGGCATGCGCGCCAGTATTTACAACGCTACGCCGCTGGCGGGTGTGCAGGCGCTTGTAGCCTTCATGCGAGACTTCGAGAAGCGACGCGGTTAAGTCCCCTCTCCCGCCGCATCAGCGAGCGGGGGAGGGTTAGGGTGGGGGCACACCTAGGCATGCGTATGTTCCGCTTAAAAACGCATCGCATCTTGCGCAAGTTCTGCCGGGGGTTGCCCGGCGGCAAGTCACTCTTCTTGCTCCGCCAAGAAAAGTAACCAAAAGAAGGCGGATCCCCTTCAGCACCCGTCGGGTTCCCGAGGCTGCTGTTCCGCCAGCGGCGGGCAAAAGAACTCGCTTCGCTCAAACAGTTTTTGCCCGAAACCCCGCTGCCAGAACAGCAGCCTCGGCGCTTTCAGAGGGCTTTCCGCTGTAAAGTGAGAGTAGAAATACTCGAAATCTAAAAGCGATTACGCAATATCCATGCGCTTTTTCAGCCATTTTTGCCTGGAAAGGCGCATGGATATTGCGTAGAGCACTAAAAATCACATCCAAACACCCATGACCGATCCACTCAAACCCCTGCGCGAGCAAATCGATTCCATCGACCAGCAACTTCTCAAGCTAATCAGCGAGCGTGCGCGCGCCGCGCAGGAAGTTGGCAAGATCAAGCACGCTGCTGGTGAAACGGTGTACCGCCCGGAGCGTGAGGCGCAGGTGCTGCACAAAGTGACCGCGGCCAATCCGGGGCCGCTCAGTAGCGAATCGGTGCAAGCCGTGTGGCGCGAGATTATCAGCGCTTGCCGCGCGGCAGAGGCGCCGCTGCGCGTGGCCTACCTGGGCCCACAAGGCACGTATAGCGAGCAAGCGCTGCGCGCGCAGTTTGGTGTGCAGGTGGATGCGCTGCCCTGCGTGAGCATTGATGAAGTGTTTCGCATGGTTGAAACCGGCAGCGCCAACTTTGGTGTGGTGCCGGTGGAAAACACCACGGAAGGCGCCGTGTCCCGCACGCTCGATCTCATGCTCACCACGCCGCTGGTGATCAGTGCAGAACTCACGCTGCCCATCCACCACCAACTGCTCACGCAAAGCGGCACGGCAGAGGGAATCACACGCATCCTCGCGCACCCGCAGGCGTATGCGCAGTGCCAGTTGTGGCTGGGGCGGCATCTGCCCGGCATCCGCATCGAGACTGTTTCAAGCAATGGTGAAGCTGCGCGCCAAGCCGCGCAAGACCCGCACGCCGCCGCGATTGCCAGTACCCTCGCCGCCGCGCGCTACAACCTGCAAGTGGCCGCCGCCAACATTCAAGACGACCCCAACAACCGCACCCGCTTCGGCGTCGTCGGCCGCCACGT
>JBOFGW010000491.1:0-7417 GCA_051649325.1 Burkholderiaceae bacterium
GCAAAAATGGCTCAAAATCCTCATGGATATTGCGTAGAGTCTATTCAAATCTGGGTTTTTAAGCCGCCAACCGCACCCCATTACGGCCAGTCTGCTTGACGTAATACAGCGCTTGATCGGCCAGCTTCATCATGTGCGACAAGTCTGGCGTGCCCGCTTCGCAGGCGGATACACCGATCGACAAGGTGTGGCTGCGCGCGTGGCCCAGCTGCATTGATTGTTCGCGGAATGTCTGACCGATGGCGCATGCGATGTCTTGCGCGGTGGCTGCATCCACACTGGGCAGCACCACGCAAAACTCATCGCCGCCCAGCCGCGCAAGCAGCATGGTGGGCGGCGCGTGGGCGTGCGCGATGCGCACCGCGAGGGTGATGACGGCATCGCCATGGGCGTGGCCAAAATCGTCATTGATGTGTTTGAAGTGATCAATGTCCAGCATGATGAGGCTGTAGGGTGTGCCTGCGGGCAGCGCGGCCAGCGCTTCAACCAGACCGCGGCGGTTCAGCGCGCCGGTGAGCGGATCTTTGCCGGCCAGGCTGCGCAGCTCGGCCTCCAGCTCGTGCACGAGAATCAGAATCAGCCCCATAAAGTTGAGCGCGCCAAACAGCGCCGCAAGCACCACCAGCGCCTGATTAGCTGCTAGAAAGGTGCTAAAGATGCTTACGTTCTCGCTGCTCGCAAGCGCTTGCATGCCGCGTACGCCAAAGCATGCGGCCGCGCCCAGTTGCCCGATCGTGGCCAGCCAATGCCCGGAAGACATCTCGCGAGAGGGCGCGTTCTTGCGGTAGAACATCAGCCATGCGTGCCAGGCTGTAATCGCCGCCGTAACCAGCGAATAAGCCGCAACGCGTGCCTGGTCAGACCAGTCCACCAACGTGAACCAGGAAAAATATGCACCCACGATCAGCGCGACCACGGGCAGAACCCAGCGTGAGGGCGCCTTGTGATAGCGATACTCGTAGGTGCCCAAGGCTAGCCACAAGGCACCCACGATCATGGCGATGTTGCCGACGATGAAGGTGATTGGGATGGGCAGCCACGGATGTGCGCTGCGTAGCGCCATGCCTATGGTGAGCAAGCCGGTGCCCAGCAGCCAGCCGCGCGAACCGCGCACGCGGCGCGATTGCCGCAGCATGAGCGACAGCACAATGGCCAGAATCAAAAAGATTCCAGCCGACAACAAGCCGATTGACCGCAGCTCTAGATCCAAACTAGCCCCTCTCTCACCGACAGTTTGCTAGTAAAGCGGCATTTCAGCCAGTGCCAGAACGGCAACCGGCGGTAAAACCACTTGTAAAAAAGCTGGTCAGAAAATCTGTTCTTTTGCTTCTTCTTTTTTCTGCTCTTCGGTGGTGGGCAGGGGATCGGACAGGCCCAGGCCGGAAACGCCTTGGCCGGGGATGTATTCGGAAAAGTAGATTTCGCCGCCGATGTTGGTCAGGCCGCTGGGTGCGGGCCGTGGCACTTCTGGCAACTTGGGCAGCACTTTGGCCATGTAGTTGATCCAGATGGGTAGCGCAACGCCGCCGCCGGTTTCTCGATCACCCAGGTTTTTGGGCTGATCAAACCCGACCCAGGCCACGCCGACGATTTGGTTGTTGAAGCCGGCAAACCATGCGTCATGTGAATCGTTGGTGGTGCCGGTTTTGCCGCCGATGTCTGAACGCTTGAGGCTCAGCGCGCGCGTGGCGGTGCCAGACCTAACCACGTCTTGCATCATGCTCCACATCATGTAGGCGTTGCGCGGGTCAATCGCCTGCGGCGCATCCACCCCGGCGCGCGCAGGGTTGGCTTGCATCACCACATTGCCGTTTTGATCTGTGACCTTGAAAATGATGAATGGGTTGACCCGGTAGCCGCCGTTGGCAAACACGCTGTAGCCCCCAAGCATTTCCCAAGGCGACACGGCGCCGGCGCCCAGTGCAAGCGTGAGATAGGGCGGGTGTTTGTCGGCTTCAAATCCAAACCGGGTCACCCAGTCTTGCGCGTACTGCGGGCCGACAGCCTGCAGCAGGCGGATCGACACCATGTTCTTGGATTTGGCCAGCGCCTGACGCATGCGCAGCGGGCCATCAAACTTGCCGTCGTAGTTTTTGGGCTCCCATAACTGGCCGCCGGTGGTGGTGGCATCCACAATCACTGGTGCGTCGTTGATCAGCGTGGCCGGTGTGAAACCTTTTTCCAGCGTGGCGGAATAGACAAACGGCTTGAAGGCGGAGCCGGGCTGGCGCTGGCTTTGAGTGACGTGATTGAACTTGTTGCGGTTAAAGTCAAAGCCGCCAATCAGTGCGCGCACCGCGCCGTTGTTGGGGTTGGCTGTGACAAAGGCGCCTTCGACCTCGGGTATCTGCACAATTTCCCAGTTGCCTTTGGCGTTTTTAGTGACGCGAATCACCGCGCCGCGGCGAATGGCGCGCGTGGCCGGCGCATTGGCCGCCAGCGCGGACTGCGCAACGCGCACGCCTTCACCGGAGAGCGTGATCAGCTCTGAATTGGCAATCTGTGCGCGCACCTGGCCCCTGGCAACCTCCAGCACCACGGCGGGCTGAAATTGGTCGATCGCGGGGTATTCCAGCAGCGCATCTTCGATCGCTTCATCTGCGGCTTCTTTGCCTGTGGGAATCTGGATGAATGCCTCCGGCCCGCGGTAGACCTGGCGGCGTTCATAAGCCATGAGCCCGGCGCGAAAGGCGTCATATGCGGCCAGTTGATCGTCTTTGAGAATCGTGGTGATGACATTCAGGCCGCGGGTGTAGGTTTCGTCCTTGAACTTTTCAAACACCAACATGCGCGCCATTTCTGCCACGTATTCAGCCGGCACCTCCACCGCGCTGGCGCTTTGGCGGATGACCAATTGCTCCTTGATTGCGGCTTCATACTGCTGCGGCGTGATGTAGCGCAGGTCGCGCATGCGCTGCAAAATGTATTGTTGCCGGACGGTGGCGCGTTTGAGGTTAGCGACCGGGTTGGCCGAGCTGGGGAACTTTGGAATACCGGCCAGCATGGCGGATTCGGCCACCGTTAGGTCTTTGAGGTTTTTGCCGAAATAGGTTCTGGATGCCGCGGCAAATCCGTAAGCGCGCTGGCCGAGAAAAATCTGGTTGATGTACAGCTCAAGTATCTGGTCTTTGCTGAGGTTGGCCTCGATCTTCAGCGACAGCAAAATTTCGTAGAACTTACGCTGCAGCTTTTGCCGCATGGTTGGTTCGTTGCTGGTCAGGAAAAAATTGCGCGCAACCTGCTGGGTAATTGTGCTGGCACCACCGCCGGTACCGCCGGCGACGTTGGATAGCGTGGCGCGAATGATGCCGACAAAATCCACGCCCGAGTGCTCGTAAAACCGATCGTCCTCAATGGCCAGAATGGCTTTTTTCAGCTGGTCGGGCACATCTTCAATTCTGACGAACGTGCGCCGCTCCTCGCCAAATTCGCCAATCAGCGCGCCGTCTGCCGTAAACACGCGCAGCGGAATCTTGGGTTTGTAGTCCGTCACCGCCGACAGTGCCGGCAAGTTGGGGTACACCGCCGCCACCGCTATTGCAGCGCACAAAAGGATGGCCGCAAACACGCCCGCCAGTCCAAGCAGGACGCGTATAGCGATTGTTTTTGCGAAATTTGCCGAGGCGGCGGGCGCTGCTTTGGAGTCTTGGGTCATGAATCAAGCACAGTTAGGCAGGCGACCATTATAGGAAGCCCGCTTTTAGGTATGGCGATGACACAAACGCCACGGTTCTGTTGACGTTTGCGCAAGGTCGTCGGCGTAGAACAACGCAGTACCGTGAATGCGAAGCTAAAGTGCTTTACATGCGTCTTCAAGCGAGGATACAGTTTCAAGTAGATTCTGGAAAAATGACGTAAGTGTCTGCCATATAACTATTTTTCGGTATTCAGGCACAATTTTCAGTCGTAAGGGAGCACATCTTTGGCTTTTGACCTGTCAGCCCTGTTTTCAGGCCGCAACGCGCCGTTGATTGGTCTGGATATCAGCTCGACCAGCGTCAAGCTTGTCGAGCTGTCTACCAGCCCGCGCGGAGGGCGCCGGCTGGAACGCTATGCCATTGAGCCGTTGCCGCGTGGCGCGGTGGTGGACGGCAATATTGAGAAGGTCGATGTGGTGGCGGATGCTGCGCGCCGTGCGTGGCGTAAAGCCGGCTGCCGTACCAAGAACGTCGCGCTGGCGCTGCCTGCTTCGGCGGTGATCACCAAAAAAATTCTGTTGCCTGCCAATCTGAATGAAGACGAGCTTGAGATTCAAGTGGAGTCTGAAGCCAATCAGTACATTCCGTTTGCGCTGGATGAAGTGAGCTTGGACTTTTGCGTTGTGGGGCCTGCGCCGCAGTCCAAGGACGAATCTGAAGTATTGCTGGCTGCGTCACGCAAAGAGCGCGTTGAAGACCGCGTCGCAGTGGCAGAAGCAGCTGGGCTCAAAGCGGTCGTGATGGATATTGAGACCTACGCCGCACGTGCAGCCGTGGACAACGTCAGCAAACAATTTCCCAATAACGGCGAGGGCTTGGTGCTCGCGCTGTTTTACATCGGTGCCAATGCGCTGTCTGTGTCTGTCACGATGAACGGACAGGTAGTCTACGAGCGTGATCAAGCATTTGGCGGCAACCAGTTGACGCAGGATATTGCCCGTGCCTATGGCCTTTCGTTTGAAGAAGCTGAAACCAAAAAGCGCAGCGGCGATTTGCCCGATGGCTGGCAGAAAGATTTTCTGACGCCGTTCGTCGAGACCTGTGCGCTGGAAATCACGCGTGCGCTGCAGTTCTTCTTTACGTCTACACCGTATAGCCGGGTCGACCAGATCATGCTGGCAGGTGGCTGCGCGGTCTTGCCTGGATTGGTGGATGCGGTGGTGAACCGTACCCAAGTGCCCACTAGTGTGGTGTCGCCGTTTAAGGGCATGGATATTTCTCCGAACGTGCGTGAACGCCAGTTGCAGCTGGATGCGCCGATGTTGATGGTGGCCGGCGGCTTGGCTATGCGGAGGTTTGAGTCATGATCCGCATTAACCTGCTCCCGCACCGGGAAGAGAAAAAGAAACAGCGCCGGCGCGACTTTGGCGTGCGGGCGATGCTGTCGCTGATTGGCGCAGGCCTGCTTGTTGTCCTGGTTGGCCAATTCATCGACAAAATGATCACGGACCAGAAAGGGCGCAACGAATACATCCGTGCCGAAAACAAAAAGCTGGATGAACAGATCAAAGAAATTGCGACTCTGCGCCAAGAGATCGATGCACTCAAAGCGCGCCAGCAAGCGGTAGAAGATCTGCAGGGCGATCGCAACCTGCCTGTTCATTTGCTGGATGAGCTTGTTAAGCAAACACCTGAGGGTGTTTACCTGAAACAAATCAAACAGGAAGGTTTGAAAGTTGGTGTGGTGGGCTTTGCCCAGTCCAATGAACGCGTGTCCGAGTACCTACGCAACCTGGGCAATGCCTCGCAATGGCTGGATACGCCGGAGCTGATTGAGATCAAGGCAGCGCAGGTGCCGGTGCAAGGTACCAGTCGTGGACAGGGGGCGACGCGTGGATTGTTCGAATTTGCGCTGAATGTTTCGCTCAAGCGCCCCCGTTCCGCCGAGCAACCCGACGCCAAAAAGCCCGGTGCTCCGGCAACCGCACCAAGACCCGGTGCGCCTGCACCGAAGACCACTTAAGGAGAGCCGAGCATGGATTTACGTTCGATCGGCGCCCAATTTCAGAATCTGAATACCCACGACCCTGGTAGCTGGCCAGCCTGGCCAAAAGCTGCGGTTTTTGTGGGCATTTTCCTGGCAATTCTTGGCCTGGGTTATCAGTTCTATTGGAAAGGCCAGATGGAGGAGCTTGAAACTGCGAAAGCGGATGAGCAACAGTTGCGCCAAGAATTTCAAAGCAAGATGCAGCAAGCCATCAACCTGGACGAATTGAAACGTCAGAAGGAGCAGGTTGGTCAGTACGTGCTCTCGCTCGAAAAGCAGCTGCCGAGCAAAGCCGAAATGGACGCGCTGTTGTCCGACATCAACCAGGCGGGCGTTGGCCGTGGTCTGTCGTTTGAGCTGTTCAAGCCAGGGCAAGCGCAGGCCAAGGAATACTATGCAGAGCTGCCGATTGAAATCAAGATCGCGGGTAATTATCACGACATCGGTGCGTTTACATCTGATCTTGCTGCACTACCTCGGATTGTGACTTTGAACAACCTGAATGTAGCGTTGAATCAGAAAGATCAATCGTTGTTATTGGATGCGACCGCAAAAACTTTCCGCTATTTGGATCCCGATGAGATTGCTGAGCAGCGCAAGGCGCAGCAAGCTGCGGCCGTAAAAGGCGGAGCTGCTCAGCCTAAACCACCCACGCAAGGAGGAGCAAAATGATGACTAGCTTCCTCAAGCGTTCGTTGCTCATTTCTGTTTGCGCAGGCCTGCTGGCCGCGTGTTCCAGCGGCGAGCAACAAGAATTGAATCAGTGGATGAGCCAAGTGCGGGCGCAGACGAAAACGTCAGTACCAAAACTGCCTGAGCCTAAAAAGTTTGAACCCTATGCCTATACGGTTCAGCGTGAGCTGGATCCGTTCAATCCGCAAAAACTTGCCGTAGCGCAAGCGCGCTTGCAGGCGCGTACCGGTACCGGCATCCGCCCCGATCTGGACCGCCGTAGGGAAGCGCTTGAGGCTTATCCGCTTGACGCTATCAGTATGGTAGGCATTTTGCGGCAGAACAATCAGACGTTTGCGCTTCTGCAGGCAGACAAGACGCTGTACAGGGTGTCAACCGGCAACTATGTCGGACAGAATTTTGGCAAGATCATCGGTGTGACAGAAACAGAAGTCGCACTCAAAGAAATCGTGCAGGACGCCGCCGGGGAATGGACTGAGCGTGCCAGCAAGCTGCAGTTGCAGGAGGTAAAGAAATGATCACAACGTCGAGCCGGCTTATGCACGCGGCGAATATGCTCCGCGCGGGCCTCACGCTGACCATTGGCCTGTGGGCAGGGGCTGCGGTAGCGCAGGAGAACACCATTGAAAAGGTGACAGCGAACCAGTCAG
Source organism: Burkholderiaceae bacterium (assembly GCA_051649325.1). Taxonomy (GTDB): domain Bacteria; phylum Pseudomonadota; class Gammaproteobacteria; order Burkholderiales; family Burkholderiaceae_C; genus JBJOQV01. The sequence goes on from JBOFGW010000491.1 coordinate 7,029, forward strand.
GTTCAACTGTTACTTTGACAATTCAGATGAAAGCGCCGGTGGCAAGCACACCAGCCAACTTCTCCGTGACGAACCCAGCGCGCATTGCTGTCGATTTTCCCGGCACAGTAAACGGGCTTGGCAAGTCGCTGGTCGATGTGGCGCAAGGCGATCTTCGCTCTGTCAACGTGGTTCAGGCCGGTGACCGTTCTCGCGTTGTATTGAATCTGTTAAAAGCGGTCCCTTATACGGTTGCAAGCGCCGGTAATACGGTGACTGTGACGCTTAATTCATCCCAGGCAGTCACTTTTGCCGGGGCAGGGGCGGCAGCAACTCCCGCAGCACCAGCCCAAAGTTCAGGTGCTGCTGCAACCGCACCCAGGGCGGGCGGCCGGGATCTGCGCAGCATT
>JBOFGW010000492.1:0-2505 GCA_051649325.1 Burkholderiaceae bacterium
ACTGCTGGTTGAAGTCCTCACCGTCGCGGTAGTAGGTGCGGCCGATCAGGCGCTGGCAGGCCTGCCAGTCGTGGGCGTGGGTGACTTCAGGGCGGCGTTGCCAGTCTTCGTGAGCTTCGCCGAGCTGCGCGGCGTAGTCGTCATGGATCGTGCCGTCGAGCTTGCGTGGTTGGAATTCGATGCCGATGCCGTTGGGGCCCACGGTGTTGTTGACCAACACGTCGAGGCTGCCGCGGGTGATGTCGTGGTTGCGCTCCAGGTAGCGCATTTGCGTGCGCAGGGCGACCGCGCCGCGCTCGGCCAGGGCGTTGGGGCCGGATTGATCGCGCCGGAATTTGCGCAGGCGGCTGGGTTGGGCGGCCTCGTAGTAGGCCAGGGCGGCGCGGGCCTGCATGCGGCGCAGGGCGGCATGCGGTGAGAACTGGGCAACGACGCGGTCGAGCCAGTTGCTGTGCGCGTGGGTGCCGGTGGCTTGGGAGGGCGCTGCCATGGTGGGGACGGCCGGCGCGGCTCAGCGATCGCCGCTGAGGTTGACTAAAGCAAAGCCCAGGCCGCCGATGCGCGGCGTGCCGGCGGTGGCGGCGTTTTCAGCGGCAACTTTGCGCTGCAGCGTTTCGATCTCGGCGCGCACCTCGGCCAGATCGGCCATCTTGAGCATGCGGTAGCTGCCGTTGCCCAGATCCATGCGCGCCTCTTGACTCGATAGGATGAGGGTTTCGGCAGCGATGTACCGTGCCAGACGGTCAGATGCGAGGCTCATGCCCGCAAGGATGCGGGCAGGGTGCTCTCAAATGTAGGGACGGGGTGACAGCGGGGGCAGCGGTCTGTCCGGTTGCGGCGCGGTTTGGCGTGTTATCGGACAGGGGGTGTCTGGTAATTCACGTTAGGGCGCAGCAAAGCGAAGGCCGCACCTGGCCTCGTATTCTTCGCCATTGTCCTTGTAGCTTTTCGCCATGGCGGCGCAGCACAGCGCGCACCAGCGGTAGCTCATCAGGTCGCCGTCAAAAACTGCATTCATGATGCGCACGCGCTCACCCGGCTGAATCTCCTGCGCGCAGTTTTGGCACTCACCGGCCTTGCGTGCGAACCCCATCTTGTTTTTTAGAACTCGGTCGCCCGGAGATCCAAAGTCGCCTTGGAAAGGGTCGAAATCAAGAATGTCATTGTCGCCGGAAGTGCGGCCTAACCCTACGGTCGAGCAGACATTCGTCGGCGGGCAATCCTGTTCCATCTTCATACTCCCGTTCGCGCCGCCGAATGCGGCTCACCTTGTACGTCAATCCGCACACTCACCCAACGCCGCTTCAAAAGCCACGTTCAGCGCCGCCATCTTTTCTTCGCTGCCGCCCTTGTCCGGGTGATGCGCGCTGGCCAGCCTGCGATAGGCTTGCTTGACATCCTCACGCCGGGCGCCCTTTGCAATGCCGAGCACTTCTGTCCAGTGCGCGCCCTTGGGCGCCGGCAGCGCAAGGAAGCCGGCAAAGGTGGCGCGCACGAGCGCCAAGGTGCCGTGCCGCAGCTCGACGCGCCGGGCTTCGATGATGTGGTGGATGGCTTGCAGGTTGGCCTCGACGGTGAGGTAGCGGTCAACGGCGATGCACACACCCATGCCGTCCCAGGTGAACCACACGGCCACGCCGGGGTCGGCGGGGCGCTGCTCGCCGAGGGTGACGTTGCTGCTCATCACCAGGCCTTCAAGTTTTTTGCCGCTGTCGGCCGCAAACTTGCGCAGGCTGTCTTGCACGTTGGTAAGCGCGGCGTGCAGCGTGGATTTGAAAGCGCCTTTTTCGCGCAACTTGGCGCGCGGGAAGGATGGGGGCCAGTGGAGGGGGTAGGCGTTGATGGTCATGGTGTTCTTTCTTTCATAGAACGCAAGATGGTGAGCGCTTCGCGCATTCGCTGGGCATCTGCGGCCGGAAACTCGGCGCTGTAGTCGCGGTTGGCTATGAGCTGATCGGCTTGACGTTGCAAGCTGCGTTCGGCTCGTTCGATGGCATAGACAATCTGGTCAATGTTGAAGGGATTGCGGCCATAGCTGGGCCCTTCACACTCACCAGTCAGCGCGCGCGGACAGCGCTCGCCTTCGGTTTCCAAGCACTGCGGATATTGGCAGCGGTTGCGCTCACCAAGACGCCCAGCCTCGGACGCTGCGCCTAAATCCTTCTGCTCGCAAAACGCCACCAAAAGACTTTGCTCTTGATCGTTAAGGCGTGCACAAACAGCGTAGCCTAAGGCGAAAAACACCAAGCATGACCAAACAATCCAGAGCAGCGTTGAAATGTCCATTCATGCCCCAGGAACGTAAAAAATCATGGCCACCGCCGCGCCCGTGGTGCTGGAAAAACTATCACTGAACGCCTCACGCCAGCTACCCACCTGCGCGCCATTTTTTCTGCCGCGCAAGCGCCAATACGACCAGGCACCTGCTCTAAAACCGATGACACCGAGCGGGTACATCAGCAGCAGTGTTTGCCAGTAGCTCATAGCTTTCCTTTCGCTCCATTG
>JBOFGW010000493.1:0-7505 GCA_051649325.1 Burkholderiaceae bacterium
TTCACGGGTTTGCACCGTGGAGCGGGTGATGAATTGGAAGCCGTTGGATACGTCAACAAACACGACGTCACGGTAATTGGGGTGAATGCCTTCTTTCATGATCCTATCCTTAAAGTTGAGCCGCCAGCTCTGCCGGCGCTTCTCGCCGCGAACCACGTGCTGAAAATCAAACAATTTTGTAAAGCCTTGAATTATCTCAGTTTTTTCGCGCTCAGTCATTTCTGAGGTGAGAAAACAGGGCTCAAAAGGTGGTATTTTATTGCTCTACGCATATTCCATACGGGTTTTCAGCCATTTTTGCCTCAAAAGCCGCATGGATATTGCGTACAGCTATTTTTAGCCGCCGCGTTTCATCAAATCAAAGAACTCAGCGTTGTTTTTGGTCATCTTCATCTTGTCGAGGATAAATTCCATCGCCTGCGCTTCATCCATGTCATAGATGAGTTTGCGCAGAATCCAGATTTTTTGCAGCTGGTCGCGCGGGATCAGCAACTCTTCGCGGCGGGTGCTGGATTTGTTCAGGTTGATCGAGGGGTACACGCGCTTTTCAGCCAAGCGGCGTTCGAGGTGGATTTCACTGTTGCCGGTGCCTTTGAATTCTTCGTAGATCACATCATCCATGCGGCTGCCAGTTTCGATCAGCGCAGTGGCGATGATGGTGAGCGAGCCGCCTTCTTCCAGGTTCCGCGCGGCGCCAAAAAAGCGCTTGGGGCGCTGCAGCGCATTGGCATCCACACCGCCGGTGAGCACTTTGCCGGAGCTGGGCATCACTGTGTTGTAGGCGCGTGCCAAGCGGGTGATGGAGTCCAGCAGAATCACCACGTCCTGCTTCATTTCTACGAGGCGCTTGGCCTTTTCAATCACCATCTCAGCCACTTGCACGTGGCGCGCGGCGGGTTCATCAAACGTGGAGGCCACCACCTCGCCGCGCACGCTGCGCTGCATCTCGGTCACCTCTTCGGGCCGCTCGTCGATCAGCAGAACGATCAAGGTTGAGTCAGGGTGGTTGGTAGAAATCGCGTGGGCTACGTGCTGCATCAGCACGGTTTTGCCGCTCTTGGGGCTAGAGACAATCAGCGCGCGCTGGCCTTTGCCTAGAGGCGAAATCATATCGATGATGCGGCCGGTGATGTTTTCTTCACCGCGCATGTCACGCTCGAGCTTGAACGGAATGTTCGGGTGCAGCGGCGTGAGGTTCTCGAACATGACCTTGTTCTTGATCTGTTCGGGCGGCACGCCGTTGGCCTTATCTACCTTGACCAGGGCAAAGTAGCGCTCGCCGTCTTTGGGCACGCGCACTTCACCTTCAATCGAATCGCCCGTGTGCAGATTAAAGCGGCGGATCTGGCTGGGCGAGATGTAAATATCGTCTGGGCTGGCGAGATAGCTGGTATCTGGCGAGCGCAGGAAGCCAAAGCCGTCGGGCAGTACCTCCAGCACGCCGTCGCCAAAAATCTGCTCGCCCATCTTGGCGCGCTTTTTCATGATCGCAAACATCACTTCTTGTTTGCGCATGCGGCCGGCGTTTTCAATTTCCAGGCTGGCGGCCATTTCCATCAGTTGTGAAACGTGAAGGGCTTTAAGTTCGTTTAAATGCATGGTTGGGAGCACCCGAAAGGGCAGAGAGCCGCGAATGCGGTTCTAGGAAAAGCTCAAACTGAGCGGAATTGGTGTGTAATCAAAAAATTTTGGGAGTCACCGCGAAGGATTTGCCGAGTACAACCCGAGTACAACGTGCGGCCGGTCTGCGGTTGACCGTTACAACCATTATGGGCGACGCCGCCAAAAATGGCAAGCGCCGCCTAAGAACTGCAGAAACACCCGCGCAAATTAGAGCTGCGCGTCCAGAAACGCGGTGAGCTGGCTTTTGGATAGGGCGCCCACCTTGGTGGCGACCACGGCGCCGTTTTTAAACAGCATCAGCGTGGGAATGCCGCGAATGCCAAATTTGGCCGGAACCGTCTTGTTCTCGTCCACATTCATTTTGGCAACCACCAGCTTGCCGGCGTAGTCTTTGGACACTTCATCCAGAATGGGTGCGATCATCTTGCACGGGCCGCACCATTCCGCCCAATAATCCACCAGCACAGGGGTGCCGGACTGCACGACGTCTGAGTCAAAGCTAGCGTCGCTGACGTATTTGATATTTTCGCTCATTGTTCATCCTTGGGTATCAGGGCGTCGCCCGTATCGCGATAGTTGCGGACGGATTGGGAAATTTCCAGATAATCTTACATCCCGATCGCAAGTCGCGCTTTGATTGAATTTACCAATCCCACCGATGCCTATTGCCTACTGGCCCGCTGCTGTCCAAGTAATTGAAGTGCCTCTGGGCGATAAATTTTGGCAAAGCGCATGGACGCAGGCCGCGCAGCTTGCGCAGGAGCATCCGCAGCTGCTCATTCTTGGCCACGCCCATTGGGTATTGGCAGAACTTGCCAACGCGGCGGCAGATGCGGCACGTTCGAGCAGTCGCGCTGCCGCGCTGCCACGCCACTATGCGGTGGAGGATTGGCTCAGCAACGCGGTGATCGCAAGCGGCGCGCGCCCCGTTACGGGCTTGCAGCGGCAACTGCTGGTGCAAAGCGCGCTGGATCAACTGGCGCAGCCGGTGCTGGGCGCTGCATCAGATGTCGCGCGCGCGGCGTTGGCGGGGCGGCTGGTGCAGCTCGTGGACGATATAGATCTTGCGCAATTTCCCTACAGCAATGCAGCCCGCGCGCTCGGTAAGTTAACCGCCGCGGAACCGTTTGGGCAGCGCGAGCTTGCGATTACGCATGCTGTGGCACAAGCGCTTGATGGTGAACCTGGCGCAGTCCAGCAGCAGCTCGCTGCGCTCAAGAGTATGGCGGCGCGCCAACATCATCCGCTTCTGCTACTTGCGCCAGACCGCGCAAACTGGGCGTATCTGCGCGCAATCTCACGTGTGTGGCAAGCCCCGGTTTGGGTGCTGACCACGCGCTGGCCTGAAGCGCCCCCGGCATTTCTGGGCGATGCGGATGCAGCGCGCCGCGCGGCCCAGCGCGTGCATGTGATCAATGCGCCGCACGTGGAAGCGCACGCGCAGAGCGCGGCACTCGCGGTAGTGCGGGCGCTGGAAGCGTCGCTGCATGGACGCGTGCACGTGGCCGCGCTGGACCGGCGTGCAGCGCGGCGCATGCGTGCATTGCTCGAGCGCGCCGGCATCGCCGTGGCCGATGCGAGCGGCTGGCGCTTATCCACCACTGCAGGCTGTGCGGTGCTGACCAGGTTATTGGATATCGCAAAGCAGCAAAACCTGGCCGATGTGCTGGACTGGGCCAAACTACCCGCTGTTGCCACCAGCCGTTGGGGTTTGGATGCCCAGGCGCTCGCCTGGCTTGAACTCTTTATCCGCCAGCGCGGCGTTGCGCGTGGCTTGCAAGCGCTGGCAAGTCGTTTGCGCAGTTTGTCTATCGAGCCGCCGCAAGCGCAGCTGCGGGATGCGGCATTGGCGTGGGTGGATGCGCTGCATCAATTGGTGCGCGGGTTTGGGCGCACGGCGTCTGTTCGCGAGCATGCAGCACGCTTGCGCACTGCCATCGGTGATGTACTCAAGCGCTTGCAGGCCGACAACGCGGGCGCGCAAATCGCCGCCGTGCTGGATGCACTTACACAAGAAACCGCACCGCAAAGCGTTGACTTTGACGGCTTTGCCGCAGTGCTGCGGCAGCGCTTGGAAGAAACCTATTTCATCGCGCAGCAGCCTCACGCGCGTGTGGTGCTGCTTGCGCTAAACGCCGCAGCGTGGCGTGCGGCGGCCCATGTCGTGGTGTTGGGTGCGCAGCAAGGGGTGTGGCCGCAGCCTAGGCCGGCGCCTTTTGCGCTGAGTTATTCGCAGCGCAGTGCCCTGGGTTTGTTGCCGGATGACGACGGCAGCGACGCGTTTGCTGCGCTGATGGCGCGTACGGTACCGATGACCTGCGTGTTGACGCGCGATCAGCCTGATTCGCGCTTTGATGCCAGCCCGTGGCTTGAAGAGCTGCGTGCGGCATGCGCACGCGAGGCCATCGCACTGGATTGGCAGGATTGGTCTGCGCAGGTGTATTCCACAGAGGCGCGGCCGATTACGATGCCCGCACCGCCAGCGCCGTTTGTGCCTGCTAAGTTGTCGGCCTCCGCACTGCAGGCGCTGCTTGCCTGCCCTTACCAATTCTTCGCACTGCGTTTGCTGGGACTGGCACCACTTGATGCCCTGGATGACCTGCCTGACCGGCAAGACTTTGGTGTACTCGCGCATGATTGGATGCGTGCTCTTCACACACAAAACGTGTTTGCGCTGCCCAGCCTGCAGCAGTCTTTGGAAGCGGCGCATACCTTGCTGCGCGCAAGCGTTCAAAAGCAGCAGGGCGCTAGCGGGCAAGACGCAGCGTACGCCGCTTTTGAACGCTTGCTGGCGAGAATAACGCCCAGCGTTGTGCGCTGGGGACGCGCTGCGAATAGTGCAAGCGTGCAGGCAGAGGTGGTGGTTGAGCAGCAGTGGCAGTGCGGGGGGCATTCGGTGGTGCTGCATGGCCGCCTGGATCGGGTCGAACGCGATGCACAGCATGCTGTGACGCGCATCATTGATTTCAAAACGGCCGGCAAAGCCGCGCTGGATCAACGGCAAAGCGCGCCGTGGCAGTTTCCGCAGCTATTGATCTACGGCATGCTCGCAAGTAGCGGTCAGGTAAACGCGGATTTAACCGCTGCCTATTTATCGCTCAGCGGTGAGGATGTCACTGAGTCGCGCAGCAAAGGCGATTATCCGCAACAGGTCGCACAGCTTGGTGGCGCGCTCGATCAAGCGCTAGAGCAATTGTTCGCGCATGCCCGGCTGCCCGCGCATGGCGATGCAGCGGCGTGCACAAATTGCGCCGCAGCCGGGGTGTGCCGAAAGGGGCAGTGGGCATGAGCGGCCTGTATATCAACCGCCAGCCGGTCGATGACGCAGCTTTTTATGGCGCTGCGGGCAATCCGGCAGCCAATATTGTGGTCTCTGCATGTGCCGGCAGCGGCAAAACCTGGCTGCTCGCGGCGCGTGTGATCCGCTTGCTGTTGGCAGGTGCTGCGCCCGAATCGATCGTTGCAATCACATTTACCAAAAAAGCCGCGGCGGAGATGCAGCGGCGCATCTTCGAATGGCTGGAAGAGCTGGCTACGCTGACAGATCCGGCGGCAATTCAGGCGCGCTTGCAGCAGTTTTATGTCCAACAAGCGCAGCTTGCGCATGCCACGCAGGTCGCGCCTGGTCTGCTTTCGCGCGTGCTGCGTGCGTCCCAACCGCTGGAAGTGCGCACATTTCATAGCTGGTTTGCGCGGTTGCGTTCGGCGCTGCCGCTCACTGAGATTGCGTCAGCTACAAGCGAAGTAGCCGCCGCGCCTGCGCTGCTCAAAGCCGATGCCTGGGAGCGCTTCTTGGGCTTGGTGGGCAAAGACGCTGGCCAAACGCAATGCTACGCAGAGTTTGTTGCGCAGCTTGGTTTGGAAGCCTCGAAAGCGGCGTTGATGGCGTTCATTGACCGGCGGGTCGAGTGGATGAGCTTTTGCGAATTGGCGGCCGACGCACCGCAATTCGCAATGAATGGCATGCGCGAATTACATGCCGATATGCTGGATTACACACCCGAGCAGTTTTTGCAGGCGCATCGCGCAGATTTACTCACGCTAGCCGCAGCATTTGCCAAAGACAGTGGCAAGCGCGCGGAGAAAGCGGGTCTGGGTTTGGCCAACGCGCTGGATCCCGCGTGCCCGCTTGAGGAATTGGCTTCTTATCTGGGTGAAGCGCTGCTCACCGCGCAGGACGAGCCAAACGGCAATCTGACGGGTTTGAAGGTGCTCAAGCATGATCCTGCTGCGCTGGCTTGCTATGAACGCGCCGCGCAGGTGGTGATGCGCTTGAAAGAGCGCGAGCGGGCGCAAAAACTCCTGGCGCTGCACGAGGCGTGGTACCGGCTGGGCGATCTGCTCATCACCGCCTACGAGCAAGAGAAGACAACGCAAAATCTGGCTGACTACGCAGATTTGGAGCTGGACATTGCCCGCGTGCTGCAAGATGAATCGGCCGCTGGCAGCTTGCAAGCCCGGCTGGATACGCGGGTTGCGCACCTGCTGGTGGATGAGTTTCAAGATACCAATCCCGTGCAGTGGCGAATCTTGCGCGGCTGGCTGGCCGGCTATGCGCAAGAGACCGACAAGCCGAGCATTTTTATTGTCGGCGATGCAAAGCAGTCGATTTACCGCTTTCGCCGCGCCGATCCTGAGATATTTGCCGCCGCGACCGAGTTTTTCCAAACCCACTTTGCGGCGCAGATTCTCACAACGCAGCAGACCCGCCGCAACAGTGTGGCGGTAAATGCGTTTGTGAACCGTTTGTTTACGCGTGGCTCAGGCCCGTGGGCGGAGGAGGGTCAAGCAGACGGCCCCTTCGCGCCGCAAGTCACCCTGGAAAGCGAGCAGGGAGGCGTGGAGGTGTTTGAACTCACGGCCGCGCAAGCAGACACTGAACCACCCAGCATGGCGCGCAACCCGCTCACCACACCGCTGTTTGAAGATGAAGAACCTGCCTTGCTGGTGCAGGCGCGGCAACTGGTGCAGCGCCTCGCTGCATGCAAGAGTGAAGCTGCGGCGGCTGGCGAAGCGTTTGGCTGGGGCGAGGTATTGATCCTGGTGCGCAAGCGCGCGCAAATCCACGCGGTGGAAACAGCACTGCGCGAAGCAGAAGTGGCGTACGAATCCTCGCGCCGCGGTGGACTGTTGCAAGCGCCTGAAGTGGCCGATATGCAGGCGCTGTGCACCGTGCTGGCTACGCCGCAGGCTGATTTGGCGTTGGCGCAGGTGCTGCGTTCGCCGTTATTTGGTTTATCGGATGCAGATTTGATCGCGCTCTGGCCGCAAGCACCCGCGCCGCGCGGCTGGGCTGCCTTGCAAGAAAGCGAAAAGCCGCACCACCAGCAGGCATTTGCTTGCTTGCAGTTATGGCGGCAATGGAGCGGCGAGCTGCCGGTGCATGATTTGCTCGACCGCATCTACGCTCAGCACGATGTGCTGCGCCGCTACGCCGCCACTACGCCGCAGCTGCGGCGCGCCGCAGCGGTGGGCAACTTGAACCGCGGGCTTGAACTGGCGCTGGATGCGCACGGCGGGCGCTTTCCCAGCTTGTCGCGCTTTGTGCAGGCACTTGAATCCTTTGAGCGGGTCGAAGAAGATGACATGCCCGATGAAGCGCCACCGACCGCGCGCGAATCCGTGCTGATCACCACCGTGCATAGCGCCAAAGGGCTGGAGCGTGATGTCGTGGTGCTGTTTGACGCGCACCGTAATTGGCGCAACACGGGCGGCGGCGGGAGCCGCACGCTGATTGTGTGGCCGCCGGGCGCTGACCGGCCAACGCACTTTTCTTATGACTTTGGTAAAGCCACGCGCACCAGCGCGCGCGCTGCCTGGGAGGCGGAAGAAGACCGCCGCCAGCGCATCGAACAAGGCGCCTTGCTCTATGTTGCCGCCAC
>JBOFGW010000494.1:0-11213 GCA_051649325.1 Burkholderiaceae bacterium
CGACAGCGAGCAGTCATCATGACCGAGAACTGCGAACTGACCAACTTGCGCTACATGTGCCAGCGCTGCCACTTGAATTATGACAAGGAGCATCACCAGCGCAACGCTTACATGACGCGTCGCAAAGGCAAGGCTGCTGCGGATTTGTTTACCTAAAGCTGTTTGGCAATCTCACTGGCAGTCGTGTTCACGTAGGCCATCGCCTGCTTTAAGCTAAAGCCAAACTGTCGGCACAGATCAAACGGCGCGGCCATTCCTGGGAGCCAGCAGGTCAAGGATTCATGCGGGTTTCGGCGGGTTTGCCATACTGGCGGCATCCCTACGGTGCTGACTGTACAAGGCTTTTCAAAAAAGCTACGAGCTTTTGCCACCACTCGCGCATGCTTTTTGGCAGCAGCCAAGTGCAGAGACCAACTAGAACCGTGGCTGTCATCCAGTCGTGCGGCGCTGACATCGCTATGCTGGTGAGGGCAATACCAAGGCAGCCCAAGCCAAACAGCCAAACGCCCACTTTGGTTACAACTTCTTGCATTCCGCCCGGCATTCTGCGGGCGTAGTCTGCGGCCCACAGAAACAGAGCAAACCCGCATACAGCACAAATGATCACGTTCACTTTTCGACCTCCGTCGGCGCTTTAAAGGCTTGTGCTACGCGTTGCAGTACAGTCCCAGGAGCGCCACTGATAATTGCAAGCGCAGCATGAAACAATGGCACCGCGGTAGCACCTGCTAGGCAGGCTAACGCCCAATGCGGAGCCTTGCTCATTCCAAAGTACCAAACAACAGCGGTTTCAATGGCGATGCCAAGCACAGCGCCAGCAGCAATCCTTTCAAGCATTTGCCGAAAAGCCATTTTCGGCAAGATAAGCTGCGCCGCAAGAGCGCCGGCGAAAGCTCCCCACACTACATGCACGGGAACACCAAATGCGTCTTGTGTCGCCTGCTCTGCCGCGGAAGCAAATGCGGCGCAAGGAATAGCTAGAAGCCCAAGCGCAATTTTTATTTTCATGGTTCAGTTGAATATGATCAGCGTTGGAACGGCTGAATACGTAATACGCAATTGATCGCCCGGACGCAGCGTAAAGTTACCCTGCACGATCCCAGTTCCTACGCCAACAAACGTGCCATCACGCCCTCGCTCAATCAAAGAAACCGTGCCAGAAACAACCACGGCCTCTTGCGTGTTATTGCTTGTATTGGTGTAGGTGAACGGGGAGCCGGTGAACGTCACCGCCGTGCTAATTGTGCGCGGGTGCATGTCGTATCTGTCGTCATTCATCCGGTACACGTTTCTGAACGCCGTGCTCGGGTCGTTATTAGTGATAGTCCCGCCCGACAAAGAGCGGTTGAAGCCGCAGCCTTGCAGCAAAGTACCCAACGCGCCAGAGTCAACAACAATATCGTCGTACACGCCGCCGAAGACTTTGTTGCCTTTAGCTCCGCTGCGGAACACAACTTCAGTGTTTGAGTCTATTCCGTGGAATTCGTTGTAACTACCGAAGCACTCAAAATCCCATTTTTGATTGACTGGCAGAGACGTTCCGTTAACCTCTAAATCCATGCCGTAAAAGCGATTGTTTACCGCGGCGCTGCCAAGAATCAGCCCGCGCCCTGTATTGAACTCCGAATCGCCGCCAAAGAAACAATTGCCTAGCGACGCGTCAAGAAATATGCCATCCGTGCAAGACTGTACGTTGCAATTGAAAAAAGAGTTATATGAAGACTGCTCGCCTGCTCCGCGTTGCGTCAAGTACAAACCGTTCTGCGGCTTTGCGCCGAGGTAAAACGCGCCGTCTTCATCGTTCGTTACGGTCAAATCGTAGAAAGCGCAAAGCACCGCGCCTTCTAGCCTAACTGCTGCGAACGTGGTGCCGCACCCAACTACGCGCCCACCGAACCGGCTCCGCAAAATTGACCGGATAAACATGCCGTTTCTGGCTGTAGCTGGCGCTTCGATGATGAGACCACCGCTTGAAAATAGATCAATGTTGGAGACTTTTCCGCTGACCGCTCCGGCGTCAGCAATAAGCGCGTCGCCGCCGCCGGTATAGCGCCAACGCAACTCCCCTTCTGCAACAAGCTGAATGCGTTGTACGGCCCAGTTTGGCGACACCGATGTACGCAATCGCCCCGCAGGGAATCGAAGCTGCGTCCTGATGCCAGATGAATCCGCAGCAATGTCATTGCGTGCATTTGCCAAAGGTGTCGCTAAATCAAGTGTGGCTGTCCCAGCTAAATAATCGTCTTGCTGCGCCTTGGTTAGCCATTCAAAGAATGACACACTCCGCAGATTCACTTGATGTTGGTTTGTTGGTAATGTGTTCGGGTAGCGCGTAAACCTTGCCGCAATCTGCGCGTCACCTTGCGATACGTTTGATGCGTTTGATAGCTGAATTAAGACGTCTGCAGCGCTGCCGCTAATTGGGACGGTAACAACTGGATTGCCAGAGCTGTCGTAAGCTTGAATGGTATTTGCGCGCGCAGCAGCGTTTGGTAGCAACGGCAGCGTCTCGCCGGCCGGCACTCGCAACGATCTCGATGAATCGCTTAAACGATCTTGAAGCGCAGTCCAGATACGGTCAAAGTCTCGGTCAATCGTTTTGGCAAGCAAATCGCCTGAATTCTGATAATCAGTGTCGCGCTCAAGCACCGTATCACGACTGATCACCACGGAAAGCCCAGCGCCAGGCGGAACAAAAAAAGTAACGACCCCGCCGCTTGGATCCCCCAAGCCGCTAACGGAAAAATCGATACCGAAGTTTTTGACAATGTTGTCTACAGTGACAACAAGATCGTCAGTGCTGAACAGCAGCCAATCCCAAGCAAACGCAACGGTAATACCGTTGCCAACGTGCCGGCTGACCGGGGTTTGTTCTGTGACGGGCATGGCGGGCTTCCTAAAATGGAGCCGCGCTCAAGCCTCCAATTCGACGCTGAAGACACCCGATTGCGGCTGCCAATTTTCGGCTTTGCCGCCAGTTAAAATCTTACCCACGTAGGCGGCGGTCAAACGTTCTGGTGCCTCGGTGATCGCACCAGCAAGCGCATCAAGCGGATCGTCTACCTGCTTCGCAACCTGTGGGTTCCACGACCGCATAATTTCCGGCGCGTCCCCCTCAAGCACTGACGTGTGCGCCCAAAGCATGTTGCTCGTAAGAACCGGCTGCACCGCTTCCAAGATGCGTTTGTTTTTGTTGACGCTGCTGTCGTCATGCACCACGGCGCATTGCATCTTTGCCTGCTTGAATGCAGCCCGGAGCACGGTTGGCGCGAATTGTCCGATTCCGTTTGTTTCGACCGTCACTCGCGGCAGCTTAAGCTCGCGCACCGCATCGACAATCTGCAAAACCTGCCCGCCGATGATGCGCTCGCCACGTTCGTCATACTTGGCAATGTCCCCGATCAGCGCAATAGAGCGGTGCCAGTAGCGACGGCCAGCCGCGTCTTGAAATACCACCGCAAGCGATGAAATATCGCTGTTCACCTTACCGCTACTGGGATCCCATCGACACGCCACGCTGACCATACGCGCCATGCCAAGGTACAGCGCAAAGCCATCGTGCGCGCGCCGCAATACCGGTTCAACCTCATATGGTTGCATGTAGTCCGGGTCAAGCCTGATCTGCCCAAGCGGCTTGGCTTCTAGCTGGTACTGCGAATCCCAGCCATTGAGCGTGCGCGTCTCTTTTCGGCGGCGCTCAATCTCTTTGCGGGTAAATCGTTCAGACCACGCGCAGTTGGCGCAAATGTCGATCACCACGCATGGCGGCTTTGCAAATACCACAGCGCCTTTTTGCACACGATAGTCAACGCCTTCAACCAACAGGCGAGCGTGTTTGTGAATGCCAGACAGCACATACAATCCGTCTTCTCCGGGCGCGAATTCAAACGGGTATCGTGTCTCGCGGTCGGTGTCTTCATACCTGATCGAGTGTTCAAACAGCGGTATTTTGAGCACCGCAGCGCCGGCCGCAATGCGTTCCGGGTAGATAGAGTCATGCGTATGCGGTGTGCCAATGTAGGTTTTCTGCGCCCCTGGCACGGCGATGTGCGTTGATTCGCTGATCCGCTGGCGCAGCTTTAGCCGGGCTTCCGGTGTTTCGATATTGCCGGGCACCTCTACGTCATCAAAATCCACGTCATCCGCGCGCGCGCCGGTGGCATTCGTGTTCACGCCTACCGCACGCATGCTGGCATTGCGGGCATCGGTCGCGCCGTTTACCCAAAATCGACGCGCGCCCGGCTTCTTTGGCAGAATGCCTACGCACCACGGGTGATTGCGCAGAACGTTGATCGTGTCGGCAGTCAGCATGCCGGCGGTATCGTTGTCGGCAGACCAAACCAAAGAGCGACGCGAGCGCTTACGCCAGAGCTTCCAGGCTTTGTAGACGGCGTACTTTGTAGACTTGCCGGCACCGCGAAACACCATCAAAACACGCTCTGGTGAATCTTCGTCTGCAAGCCAGAGGTCGATGCGGTAATGGAACGACGGCACGCGCCAGCCTTGCAAATCCGCCCAGCGCTGGTAGAAGGCTATGAAGCTTCGCGCGTCAGCGCTTAGCTTTGGCATAGTGCCTTTGGGCGGGGGTGATCTTGGATGCGCGATCAATCGCCTGCGAAGCGGCGGCTTCGTAGCGCGCAATCTCTTCTTCAAGCTCCTGCGCTTCATCTTTCATGGCTGGCGCAGGATTGCTTGGCACGATTGCGCCGCCGGTGGACGTGTTCTCAAGCATGCGCTGTACCTGCATGGTGAGCGCAACGGTCTGCACCGCAAGGCCGCGGCACCACTTGGCGTCACCGCGCTCTTCTTTCGTCATTTCAGCGGGCTTTTTTCCATGGGCCGTCCAGTTATCGGGGTCAGCATCAATAATGGCGACATCCACCAATCGGTCACGCAAAAACTCAAGGCGTTTCAGTTGATCCGGTCTCATTGTCCAAAAGCTCCGCTTAAGTCTGGTGCGCGCTCAGGCAGCGCATCATTCGGTGCC
This sequence comes from Burkholderiaceae bacterium, assembly GCA_051649325.1. Classification (GTDB taxonomy): domain Bacteria; phylum Pseudomonadota; class Gammaproteobacteria; order Burkholderiales; family Burkholderiaceae_C; genus JBJOQV01. The sequence continues at coordinate 4,988 of JBOFGW010000494.1, forward strand.
CACCAGAAATCCTGCCCCCACTGCTTGCGCGCGCGCTGCTGCATTCGCCCAAGATAGCCGGGGTTGATCGCTTCCTGCGCATTGTAGAGCGCCCAGTGCTCCCATATGGCACGCAAATACCAAATGTCCACACCGGGTAGTTGATCGTTGAGCCACTTGATTGCACGCGCGCCTTGATTCTTCTCCGCGAGCGCCACGTCGATCAAACCGCCGCCCGCGCCAGCCAGCGGCCCGGCCAGCCCGAGCTTGCCCTCAAAACCGTAAGACGGGTCATCCATCGGGGCCAGCAGCACGTCAGCAAAGAACCCGCCGCCGCCGCCGGCCGCATATGCCTTTGTCCAGAATTTGGCCGCGTGCTCACCAGTCATGTCGATAGGGTCTTTGCCGGCCGCAATCTGCCGTCCTTGGGTCTGAATGCCGCCCATAATGGTTGCAGTTACGCCAAATGCAGCCAGCATGGCAATCTTCTGCATGACCTCGCCCGCTGGGCCATCACCGCGGAACCCTGCCGGCGCACCTTCCAAGCCCTGCGGCGTGTCCATAATACGGCTCCAATGCCGCGTCAGCATGGCTACCGGGAAGCTCTTAAACTGGAAGAATGATCGCCATGCCTCGCCCGTCCAAGTGCCCGCCTGCGTTGCGCCGCCAGTGACGATTGCCCGCGTGGCAAGGTCAGGGTTTACCACGGCAAACTGGGTTTCGTCGTTCACAAACGCCAGCCATTTCGTCGCCGCCGCTTGCGCGCCTGGGTCGCCAGTTTCCAAGATACCGTTTGCCGTCAGGTAATCCCGCCCGCCGCGCTGCGCCAGCTTGGCTTTGCTGATCACACTCCAGTCTGCCTCGGTAATGCCTTTGCGCGCGAATAGCTGCTGATCCCATGCGTCCAGCTCTGCCCAGGTCTTGCCAGCCTTGCTGCTGAAATTGCGCATCAGAGTGGCCGCAAACGCCCCGCGCAGGCCGTCCGTCCAGGCGTTAAGCAGTGATAACCGCATCACGGCGTTGGTGACTTGTCCGCTCAGGTTATGTGTGAAGTGCTCGCCCACCATGCGCTGCATGTCATTGGTCAGGCTTTCGGCAATCACACCGTGTTCACGCAAAAACGTGCGTTGTTCTGCGCTAAACTGCCGGCCGACATTGGCAATCATCTCAAAGTACGGCAGCCGGTTGAAATGCAGCGTTGTGGCAATGGTGGCCATGTCACCAAACGCTGCCAGCGGGCCAGCGGTAATCTTGGCGGCGGTCTGAATGTTGCGCGCCGTTTGGCCGATAAATGACAGCGTGCGATTCTCTGCCGCCCCGGCATTGCCGCTGATTAGTTCCCAGTATGCTTGCGGCTTGTTTCCTTGCGCGCGCGACGCCAATATTGACCGCCCGTCGCCGGTGTTGTCTAGGCGGTCAGCAATGTCAGCCTGAATGCGGAATGTCTGGTTTGCATTGGGGCCATAGGCTTCCACCAAGCCTATGTCACGCGCCATCTTGCCAATGTGGCCCACCATGGCGTCATACAGGCTGCCTTCGCCGTACTGATTCATGTAGGCCATCCAGGCGTCACCATCCTTGAAATGCAGCACCCGGTGATCGCTGCCGCGCTTGGCGCGTGAACCGGCCCCGGCGAACTGCCCCGGCTCAAACTTGTTGGCTCCGTTGGTGCTCAGGGTTTGCCATGCTGCCGCCAAAACCTCGCGCAGCGCGTCATCGTTCATCAGCGATCCGTCCGGCATCACGTACTGGCTGCGGTCAACCAACGGCATTGCTGTATTGATCCATGCGTCCCGCGCCTCAGGCCCACCGTCACCGCGCACGCGCAAATAGTCATGCGCTTGCGTCAGGTAGCCGTAGCCCAGCTTGCCAATGTTGCCGCCGGCCGCATTGAAGCGCTGGCGCATGCCTTCAATCACGTCCAGCCACGCTTTTGCTGCCTGCTTGGCTACCGTGTTACCGGTATGTCCATCGGCCAGCTTGAACACTTCGCGCACCACGTCGGCTGTCATGTCCGGGTTATCCAGGCCAAACAGCGCCATGCCCAGCTTGCGCACCGGGCCTGCGCCCTGCTTTGAGCTGGCCGCGTCCAACAAATCGCCAAGCTGCGCCACAGACTCATTGCGGATCGCGTGTACCGTGTTTTCCACATACTGCGCGTCTCGTGCCAGCGCCTGTGAGCGAGTCACTGCGCCGCCGCGTTGCATCTGATCGGCAATGCGTGCGTCCGCCGCGGCAGACTTGAGCACCTGCAATCCGGCGGTGTATTCCTTGAGCGCTGCCTCTGCCTGAATTTCCTCCATGGCTTTCTTGACTGCTTCCGCCACGCGCTGCTCACTGGACAGGCCAAGCCAGCGCTGCCGATCCTGCCGCGCAATCTCACTCATATTGCGTTGCATCGCTTCGTCAATAGCTTTAAGCTTGGCGTCACTGATGTGGCGTTCGCCCGCCGCCGCTCGAACCTCTGCCGCACATTTCGCTTTCATGCTCACAACTCCTGCTGAATGACTGATTTCTTACCTGCTCTGCCGTACCTGCTTGTCATGCTGCTGGCCGTGCCAGCGTTTGCGCTGATGGTGACATTTTCACCGCGCAAAGCTTGGCGGTACAGCAAATTGTGGCTCCTGAATATCGGCGGTCTGCTCGTGCTCGGCGGCATACTCATTGTGGCGCTACACATCATCGAAGCCGCGTTCGCTTAAGCGCATAGCCTTGCGGGTGCCGGAATAGCCCGTTGATCACGCGGCGCTGCTCGATGGCCACAGCAGCAAGGTCAACCGCAAAGCGCATGTTTTCCGGCTTGAGCACCGCGTTTTGCGTCACCCGCACTACTGACAGTTCGGTTCTGACTACAGCATCCGCAACACGCAGTTCGATGTTCTGCGGCGTGTCAGCGTCAAGCCAGCGCATGCGGCGAATACCGCCGGCATTCTTCGTGACTTCCTGAGTAACTTCAATCGTGACCGAGCCAAGCTGCGTTTGCACGACAGCATTTGCAGGCATCAACGCAATATCGCCGCCGCCAGAGACCGTGATCGCCGGTTCCGATAGCTGCGTCTGAACCGTGAGGTTTTGTACTAACAGCGCGTGGTTTTGGGTGAGCGCTGGGGCGCTTAATCTTGTGGCAACCGTGGCGTTTGCAACGGTCAAGTTGATGCTGCCACCACCACCAGATGCAGGCTGATCTAGCTCAGGCAAAAACCACTTAGACGCCCTGACCTGCCCCGCCCACGTTCTAGCATCGAACGGATTATCTTGATTGCCAGAATCAAGCAGCCTTAAATTGACTATTCTGGTTACATTTCTCACCGGCGGCGCAGGCGGGCCGTCCAGCGCAAAAGCAGCAACTGATGCCGCCCAAGACGCAGACAGCGTTCTAGTCCATGACGCAGACTGCGCCTGAGACGTGGAGACAGTCTTAAAACTGCCCTCACCGCCTTGATTCGCCACACTATCCTGCTCTACAAACAGGCTGGTGAAGCCTGTAGATGCTGGCGTGCTTGAACCGATATTCGCGTCACCGGCTACAGCGACCCAAAGCGCGGAAACACGGGCGTTCGGTGTTTGGTTTACGCCGGACGTAACCGATATAGCAGTGCCAGTGCCGCTTGCCTGCGCCGCAGTCAGCAGCGAGTTAAGCGGTAAGGCGTCCCATTCCTGGGCAGCACCAGTGACAAAGCCTGATGTTTCAGCAGCGCCCCAGGTAATAACAACATCGGTGTTCGCGCCGCCTTGGAACCGGTCAACTACCCAGTGCTCGGTACGAGCTTGTCCAGAAACGGCTGCGGCTACCAGAACAGCCGCTTGCCCACCAATGCTTACACCAGCAATCGGATTTGCGCCGGTTCTGAACGAAACCGCGTCAAAGAACAGCGTTCGGCCCGCTACCATGGCAGACGGCATTGCGCCTGCAAAAGTAGTGGTTCCGCCCGCTACCGCACTTGCTCTTAGCTTCGCGGAGCTTTGAATTAGGGCCATCTCAGCCCCCGGTTAAACGACCGCTGCTATCCAAGCAGGAAGAGTAGTCGCCGCTTCTATGGTGTAGACCTGAGCGACGCCAACGTTCAGGCTTGGCCTGGTTACGAGAGAAGCTTGAACACCTACTTGAATGTCGTCAGCAATGCTGAGCGCCCGTACTTGAACTGCTGTGGTGGCGTTGTTGCCTATGATTAGCCACAAATCGTCATTGGGGTCAATTCTTTGACCAGCAGCAACATTGACTGTTGTAGTCTTTTGTCCCACAGTAGTCACCACAGCAGCCACATCAGCGTGGCCAACAACGGTAAGGGTCGGATTACCGCCGACGTTAACAGCGCCCTTTGCCACAGCAACTTCGGCCCACGTAATAGTCACTCCAGCCGTGGTGACACGGTAGCGAATTGGGATGGAAGTAAGGGCACGAGGCGCTTTGCCGATATAGACAGCGAACGAGTTGGTGCTGGTGATGGTCTTAGCGCTGGTTAAGTTAGCCGTGTTGGCGAATGCGGGACGTAACAACGCTGTCCCGCCGATAACCGGGGAAACTCCATACACACCACCAAACACGTCGTAGCGGAGCCACTTTTGTCCATCATAGTGAAGTGACTCACCTGGAAGCAGTGTCGCTTCAATCTCAGGTGTTGGATTGACACCATCCGTGCGCTGGACTTCTACGCCCTGAGAAACTGTCGCGCTTTCGTTCTTGATCGTAACCCGAACAACACGAGTATTTTGGGCCGCTACCCCAGCTAGCAGGTTTGTTGTAGCGGCGGTCGTGACGTTTGCAACCAGCCCCATCGCTACAGCGTTTCCCTGCACCACAGGAGGGTTAGCCTGATCTGTCCGCACAAAATCAACACCTACGCGCAAAGAGCCTGCGGCGTTATTGATGAGTTGCAGGATGTTGCCGGTGCTAGCGCTAAGGAACATTTTGAACCTCTTAAGTCGGCTGCTGCCAAGTAAACGTGTGCGATGGAATGCTGCAAGTATTGCCAGAAGTCAGCACCTGATTGCTGGTTTCGTCGGTCACAAACAAGACCTCGCTGCTCACCGAGTCCACGTGCGCAATGTGCAAATCAGGCTCAGCGCCGCTGTTGGCCGTAATGCTCACACTGCTTTTCGCTGCAGTGGTTGTCACGCGGTTGCTTGCGCCAGACTGCACGTAGTCACCCGGAGCCATGTCCACCACAGCGCATGAGTTTGTCGTCACCACTGTGGCGTAACTATCGCCAGCGGTGTACTCCTTGATCGCGTGCATCTTCACGCGCCCGGCGGACAGACCAGCGCGCGTGCGCACCAAATCAGAGCCGCCATCCAGAATAATTGCATTTGCCCACTTAGCCATTTCACATACCTCCTGTCGATAAGAAACAATCTGCCGCCACACGCACAAGGTCAGCGTCCAGCGCGCCCAGTTCGGTGTCGGTGCCCTGTGCTGCCTGCTGCCGCGCCAGCGCCATTTCTTCTTTCGCGGTAAGCACGGTTCCATCTTCCAGCATGCGCACCGGCATGTCTGGCGTTTCGGTTTCAATTGCTTGCACACGATCAGCTACCGAGCGCAAATGCTCAGCCGTGGCCGGCTTTGGCGGCTCAACCATATCGGCAAGCTGCTTGTCCGTCAACGCGCGCATGCCCTCTACCGCATCGGCGGTGGCATCGGCAGCAGGTTTCCAGTCGTTCTCGGCTTGTTTAGCGAGCAGTTGTTGAAGTGCACGCATACGCCGCGGATCGCCTGCGGCTTCGCGCAGACCAACCATAAGATTTGCCACTTCCGGCGCGACCTCGTTCAGCATTGCGCTGAACTGGTCAAACTGCGCCCCGGCTTGTTGCAGTGCGTCTACCTGTTGGCGGGCGGCTGCAAATGCGTCCGTCAGCCGGCCTAGCTCTTTTGCTTGGGCGGCAGTCTCACTTCCACCAGCTTCACCGGCCCGAGCGCTTCCAGGCGCTGCGACAGCGGCACGCCCGGGTTGTCCATCAGTTCCTGCTCCGGCGTTTTGGCCGGCAACGGCTCCGGCTGTATCTTGCGATCCTTGCGCTTCATTTCTTGGTGCTCCTATTTCAACAACCTGCGGCGGTTTTTCACCGCGCGCGGCACGCAATCCAGCGCGCTCACGCTCCGCCTTGGCTGCCAGCATCAAATCATCGGCGGCTTTGAGCGTCCCGGAGATACCGTATGTTAAGCCCAGCCCACGCATTTCTACGCGCGAACCGTCTTCACGCTCGAACACAAGAACGGCTTGCTTGAGCCGGTCGGTGGCACGCTCAAGCG
>JBOFGW010000495.1:0-8851 GCA_051649325.1 Burkholderiaceae bacterium
GGTCGATGATGCACAGAGCGCAGTCAAAACGGCCCGCGCGGCGGTGGATCAACAAATAGCCGCTGTCAGCCGCACCGCCACTGCACGGCGCAATGCACTGATCCGTTCGCCGGTTGCCGGCATTGTGACGGCGCGCGAAGTATCCGTAGGGCAAACCGTCGCGGCAAGCTTCAACACGCCTGTGCTGTTTCGAATTGCGCAAGATCTACGCGAGATGCAGATTGAAGCTAACGTTTCTGAAGCTGATATCGGCTCGATGAAAGAAGGTCAGAAGGTTGAGTTCACGGTGGATGCGTTTCCGGGACGTTCTTTTTCCGGAGCGGTATTTCAGATTCGCAACAACTATATCGTGCAGCAAAACGTGGTGACCTACACCGTAGTGATCCGCGCCCGCAACGACACCTTGGAGCTGCGTCCGGGCATGACGGGTTATGTGCGCGTGACGGTGGGCGAGCGCTCACAAATTGTCAGAATCCCCAACGCTGCGCTGCGCTATGAACCTCAGCGTGCGCAGGGTGACAAAGCGGCGCCCGCCCCTCAATCGGCTACGCAAAAAACGATTTGGCGGCTCACGCCTGATGGCGCCGCGCAACCCGTGGAATTGACGCTGGGGCTGACGGACGGCAAATTTACCGAGATGGTCAAAGGCGACATCAAGGCTGGGGATCAACTCATCGTTGGAGAGCCAGCAACCGGCGGCCGGTTTGGACCGAAGATTTTTTAAGGTCTGTCAAACATGGCTGCTTTGATTACCTGCCGCAAGCTGGGCCGCACGTTTGATATTGGCGGCCAGCCGTTTGTTGCGCTACGCGACGTTGATCTGGAGATCGATCAAGGAGAGCTGGTCGCGGTGATTGGTGCATCGGGTTCGGGCAAATCGACCCTGCTGAATCTGATTGGCGGCCTGGATCAGGCCACCACCGGCAGCTTGGATATCGACAATCGCCCCATCCGCGAACTGAGCGAGCCTGATCTTGCCCATCTGCGCAACGTCCTGATCGGTTTCGTGTTCCAACAGTTCAATCTGTTGCCCCGCTATAGCGCGCTGCGCAACGTGGAAATGCCGATGATCTACGCGGCGATGGACCGTGTGCAGCGGCACGCCCGCGCGCGCGAGTTGCTAGCGTTTCTGGGGCTTGAACAACAAGTGGATAAACGGCCCACCCAAATGAGCGGCGGGCAGCAGCAGCGGGTAGCGATCGCGCGCGCATTGGCCAATAAGCCGCGACTCATCCTGGCCGATGAGCCAACCGGCGCGCTGGATTCCAAGACCAGTGCGGAAGTGATGCGTCTGCTAATCGATCTGAATGCCAACAACAACACAACGGTGGTGATCGTCACGCACGACCCCACTATCGCGGCGCAGTGCCGGCGCCAGATCCGGTTTTCGGATGGCGTGATTATCGAGGACACAGGAGCAGGCAAAAGCCCATGAAAACAGCAGACTTGTTTCAAGAAGCCTTGCTCGCCCTGGGTGCGAACCGCTTGCGCTCGGCACTCACCATTCTGGGGATTGTGATCGGTGTTGCTTCGGTCATTCTCATGATGGCGATTGGCGAAGGGTCAAAACGTAATGTGGCCCAATCGATTTCGTCCTTGGGGGCGAACACGATCATTGTCAACAGCGGCGCCGGCACACAAGGTGGGCTGCGCGGCAGCGCCGGCGGGCTGCCTACGCTGACGCTGGACGACGCCGTGGCCATCGGCGAGCTGCAAACCGTCAAGAATGTTGCCCCCGTGTCCAACTCGCAGGCGCAGGTGGTGTTTGGCGGCAATAACAAGTCCAGCTCAATTACCGGTACAACGCCCGCGTACTTCATCGTCAATAGCATGAAGATTGCAGAAGGCAGCGCATTCACAGATACCGATGTACGTACCTCGGCCAATGTCGCGGTAGTGGGCGATACGGTGGTACGCGAACTATTTGCGGGGCAATCGCCGATTGGGCAGATCATCCGGATTCAGCGCCAAACCTTCACGGTGGTGGGCAAGCTTGAAGCAAAAGGCCAAGGCTTCGGCGGGCAAGACCAGGACGATGTGGTTGTGATCCCGGTCACCACCGCGCAGCGCAAACTCTCAGGCTCGGCCTTTCCCAACTCCGTGAGCACCATCATGGCGGAATCGAACGTGCCTGAAATGAAGGGATACACCGAGCAAGAAATCACTCTGCTCTTACGCCAGCGCCACCGCATCGCACCGGGCGCGGATGATGATTTCAGCGTGCGCAACATGAGTAGTGTGACGGCCACCTTGGAATCGGTCTCCGCCATCATCTCCATCCTGTTGCTGGCGGTCGCCTCGATTTGCCTGTTCGTGGGCGGCATCGGCATCATGAACATCATGCTGGTGAGCGTGTCGGAGCGCACGCGTGAGATCGGTATCCGCATGGCGCTGGGCGGGCCGCGCCGCACGATCTTGATGCAGTTTTTGCTGGAGTCTGTTGCGCTGTCGCTAGTAGGCGGTTTGGCGGGTGTGCTGCTGGGCGTGGGTGCCGGACTGCTCGTCGGCATGACCGGGGCGGTGACCGCGGTGTTTTCCACCGCTTCGATTGTGATTTCGTTCAGCATGGCGCTCGCCGTGGGCGTGGGGTTTGGCTACTGGCCGGCGGTGCAGGCCTCGAAACTGGAGCCGGTAGAGGCGCTGCGCTATCAATAGCCATTTTGCAGCCAATTCCACACACCTCTACGCAATATCCATGCGCTTTTCCAAGCATTTTTGCTCCAAAACCCGCATGGATATTGCGTACTACCCTTCCAAACCTAGTTAAAACCCCGTCGCGCCAGCGCCACCGGCACAGTTTCGTGCAACGCATCTTGATGCTGACCTGCTGCGTCGGTTAACGTTTACGTCAATTCGCTGTCGGCCACGCAACCCGCGTGTGGCAACGCCGCGGTCCACAAGGCTGGCGGCACGCACAGGCAGCGCCCCAAACCACAAGTTTTGGCCTAGGATGTTTTCATGAACGCACCCATCTCGGCGGAGCTACGCGCCGCTCTACAGTCCGTCACGCTCGACGACAAATACACCTTAACTTCCGGCCGCGCCTACATGAGCGGCACACAGGCGTTGATCCGCCTGCTGATGCTACAGCGCCAGCGCGATGCAGCCGCTGGGCTGAACACCGCAGGGTTTCTCACCGGCTATCGCGGCTCGCCGCTGGGCAGTGTGGACCAAACCGCGTGGAAGGCGAAGAAGTACCTCAAAGAAAATCACATTCACTTTCAGCCGGGTTTGAATGAAGACTTGGCCGCCACCAGCGTATGGGGCACGCAGCAAGTCAATATGTACAAAGGTGCCAAGTACGACGGCGTGTTTGGCATGTGGTACGGCAAAGGCCCCGGCGTAGACCGCTGCGGCGATGTGTTCAAACACGCCAACGCCGCAGGCACCAGCCCCAACGGCGGCGTGTTGGTGGTGTGCGGAGACGATCACTCCGCCAAGTCTTCAACGCTGCCGCATCAGAGCGACCATATTCTCAAAGCCTGCATGATTCCGGTGCTGTATCCGGCGAGCGTGCAGGACTATCTGGACATGGGCATCCACGGCTACGCCATGAGCCGCTACGCGGGCGTGTGGGTGGGGTTAAAAGTGGTGACAGATGTGGTGGAAGCGTCTGCCTCCGTGATTGTTGATCCACAGCGCACGAACATCGTGTTGCCCAGTGATTTCAATTTGCCCGAAGGCGGCCTGAACATCCGTTGGCCAGATACGCCGCTGCAACAAGAAGCCCGGCTGCTGGACCACAAAGCCTATGCAACGCTCGCCTACGCGCGCGCCAACAAGCTCAACCACACCGTGATTGATTCACCCAATGCGCGGCTGGGAATTGTGTCTTCCGGCAAAGCGTATCTCGACACGCGGCAGGCACTGGAAGATCTGGGGCTGGATGAACGCACCTGCGCCGCCATCGGCCTGCGTCTGTACAAATGCGGCATGGTCTGGCCGCTGGAAAGCCAGGGCATTCAAGAGTTTGCGCGCGGCCTGCAAGAAATTCTGGTGGTTGAAGAAAAGCGCCAGATGCTCGAGTATCAAATCAAGGAAGAGCTGTACAACGTTCCCGATGGCCAGCGCCCGCGCGTGATCGGCAAGTTCGATGAAAAAGGCGAGTGGGCCATGCCGCACGGCCAGTGGCTGCTGCCGGCGCACTATGAATTTTCTCCAGCGATGGTAGCCAAGGCAATCGCATCGCGGATTTTGAACGGCGCGGTCAAGTTTGATCTGAGCAGCGATGTGAAAAGCCGCATCGCCGCGCGCTTGGCCATTATCGAAGCGAAAGAAAAAGCGCTGGCCAAACCGCGCGTGCAGGTGGAGCGCAAGCCGTACTTTTGCTCCGGCTGCCCGCACAACACCAGCACGCGCGTGCCAGAAGGCTCGCGCGCCGTAGCCGGCATCGGCTGCCACTACATGGTGGTGTGGATGGATCGCGGCACCGAAACATTTACGCAAATGGGCGGCGAAGGCACGCCCTGGATCGGCCAAGCGCCGTTCACCGATGAAAAACATATCTTCGCCAATCTGGGTGATGGCACATACTTTCACAGCGGCTTGCTCGCCATCCGCGCGAGCATTGCTGCAGGTGTGAATATCACGTACAAAATTCTGTACAACGACGCCGTGGCCATGACCGGCGGCCAGCCGATTGACGGCCACATCTCCGTGCCGATGATTGCGCAGCAAGTGCATGCAGAAGGCACGAAAAAAATAGTGATCGTCACAGACGAGCCGGAAAAATATGCGAGCGGCCGCCACACTGCCTACAGCGGCGAGGATGGCTTACTGCCCGCCGGTATCGAGATTTTTCACCGCGACCAGCTTGACGATGTACAGAAGAACTTGCGCGACACCGCCGGCTGCACCGTGCTGATCTATGACCAAACCTGCGCCAGTGAAAAGCGCCGTCGCCGGAAAAAAATCGTTGATGGCAAACCGGGTTTTCCTGACCCCGCGCGCCGCACTGTGATCAATGAAGCCGTGTGCGAAGGCTGTGGTGATTGTTCCGTGCAATCCAATTGCCTCTCGGTAGAACCGCTGGAAACGGAGTACGGCCGCAAGCGGCAGATCAACCAGTCCACCTGCAATAAGGATTTTTCTTGCCTGAAAGGCTTTTGCCCGAGCTTTGTCACTGTGGAAGGTGGCAAGCTAAAGAAAGGCAAAGGTAGTAGCGAGGCGAGTGTTCCCGCACTGCCGGAGCCCGCGATTCCTTCGCTTGAAAGCGGCAACTACGGCGTGCTGATCACGGGTGTGGGCGGCACGGGTGTGGTTACTGTGGGCCAGTTGCTCGGCATGGCCGCGCATTTGGAAGGCAAGGGCCTTTCCGCGCTGGACATGGCCGGTCTTGCGCAAAAAGGCGGCGCGGTGATGAGCCACGTACAGATTGCCAAAACGCCGGAACATCTGTTTGCCACCCGCATCGCCATGGGTGATGCAGATCTGGTGCTGGGCTGCGACAGCATTACCACTGCCACCAACGAGGCGCTGTCCAAAGTACGCGCCGGCGTGACGCGCGTGGTGCTCAACAGCGCAGAATCCCCCACCGCGGACTTTGTGACCAACCGCAACTGGCAGTTCCCGGGCGCAAGCAATCAGCAGGATGTGCTGGATGCGCTGGGCGGCGCAGCGCACGCGGCCAACCTCAGCGTGGTAGATGCATCGTCCTTAGCCACGCAACTCATGGGCGACTCGATCTTCTCCAACCCGTTTGTACTCGGCTACGCCTGGCAAAAAGGCTGGGTTCCACTGACAGAGGCCGCGCTGCTGCGCGCGATTGAACTGAACGGGGTGCAGATCGAGGCCAATAAAAAAGCCTTTGGCTGGGGCCGCTTTGCTGCGCATGACCTTGAAGCCGTCAAGCGCATCGCTTCACCGCAGGCCAACGTGGTCGAGATCAAGCGCATCACCAAAGGGCTGGATGAACTGATTGCGGATCGCACCAAGTTCCTGACCGAGTACCAGGACGCCAAATACGCGCAGCGCTACACCGCACTGGTAGACAAAGTGCGGCGCGCTGAAGAAAAGCTGAGTGCTGGCACCAAACTGTCGGAATCCGTCGCACGCTACTTCTTCAAACTCATGGCCTACAAGGATGAGTACGAAGTCGCGCGTCTCTATACCCAAACCGGTTTTGCAGAGAAAATCGCGGCGCAGTTTGAAGGCGACTACAAACTCAACTTCTATCTGGCGCCGCCGCTGCTTGCAAAAAAAGATGCGCAGGGCCGCTTGATCAAAAAACAGTACGGCCCGTGGATCATGACTGCGTTCAAATTGCTGGCCAAATGTAAAGGCCTGCGCGGCACCGCGCTGGATGTCTTTGGCAAGACCGAAGAGCGCCGCACCGAGCGCGCACTCATCGGCGAATACGAGCAGATGATCGACACGCTGCTGCCCAAACTGTCTACGGACAATCTTGCCGTGGCCGTGCAACTGGCCAGCATTCCAGACGACATTCGCGGCTACGGCCATGTGAAAGAAGCGTCGCTTGTCAAAGCACGCGAGAAGCAAGCGCAACTGTTGCAGCAATTGTCTGCCAAAGTCATCGAGATCAAGAGAGCCGCCGCATGAAGCCCGCTACGCCACAAGAAGTAATGCCATTGCCGTTTAAGTTTTCTGACCGTGCGGAGAAAATCACCAGTTCCGTGATCCGAGAAATTCTCAAAGTCACCGAGCGGCCGGAGGTGATTTCGTTTGCCGGCGGCCTGCCTTCGCCACTGAGCTTTCCGATTGAAGTCATGCGCAAGGCGTTTGATACGGTGCTGGAGTCCAATGGCAAAGCCGCGCTGCAGTACGGCCCCACCGAAGGCTATGCGCCGCTGCGCGAATGGGTGGCGGCCAAGCTGCGCGCAGAAGGTGCGGCAGACATTGTGGCGGACAACATTCTGCTCGTCTCCGGCTCGCAGCAGGCACTGGATTTGCTGGGCAAGGTGCTGATCAACCCCGGCCAGCGCGTGCTGGTGGAAACGCCTACGTATCTGGGCGCGCTGCAGGCCTTCAATTTATTTGAGCCGGTGTACGCGTCGGTAGATTCCGACAACGATGGTCTGCAACCCGAAGCGCTTACGCCTGAACTCGCGCACGGCGCAGCGTTTTTGTATGCGCTGCCCAACTTTCAAAATCCTACTGGCCGCACGATGACGGGTGCGCGGCGCAAAGCGTTGATTGAGCGCGCAGTCGAGTTAAATCTGCTCGTGATTGAAGACGATCCGTATGGTGACCTGCGCTATCGCGGTGAAGCGCAGCCGTCTTTGCTGTCGCTCGCGGTGCAAGCGGGCAGCCCGTGCGTGGTGCGTATGGGCAGCTTTTCCAAAACGCTCGCGCCCGGTCTACGGCTGGGCTACATCGCCGCGCCACAACTGCTGATCAAAAAGCTTGTGCAAGCCAAACAGGCCACCGATTTGCACACGGCCACGCTCACGCAGATGGCGGTGTATGAAGTGGTGAAAGACGGTTTTCTGAACACGCACGTGCCAAAAACCTGCGCGCTGTACCGCGATCAATGCGACGCTATGCTCGCCGCGCTCAAACAGCACATGCCGCCCGGTGTGAGTTGGAACGTGCCGGACGGAGGCATGTTTCTGTGGGTCAACCTGCCCGCGCACATCGACAGCATGAAGCTGCTGGATGCCGCCATCGCCAAGCACGTGGCCTTTGTGCCCGGCGCGCCGTTTTACGCCAATGAAGTCGTACCCAACACCTTGCGCCTGAGTTTTGTGACGGTGCCGCAAGAGAAGATTTGGCAAGGCGTGGAAGCACTGGCGCAGGTGATTCGTAGCGCTTAATTCAAAATAGATTACGCAGTATTCATGCGCATTTTCAGCCATTTTTGCCTGAAAATGCGCATGGATATTGCCTGCTTACCCTTTAATAGTGCCTAGAAAACCTTGCTGCGTACACTCGCATCACTCCATATACAGGTGATGCAATGACGGACAAAGACAGCAAAACCACTCCTGAATCTGACAGCAAGCAGCCACCCAATCTGCAGCGCGCGCGCGTAGAAAAACTGCTCGCGCAAAAGCCGCACGTGACAGAAGGCGCTATCACGCTGGGCGGCAAAAAGATGGAGTACACCGTTAGCGCCGGGTTCTTGCCGATTGTCACCGCGCTGGTAGACGACAAAGGCGAGCCGGACGCGGCTGTTTTTCTCACCGCCTACACACTCAAGAATGCAGACGCTGCCACGCGCCCGATTCTGTTTGCCTTTAACGGCGGGCCGGGTTCATCATCGGTGTGGCTGCATCTGGGCGTGCTCGGCCCCAAGCATGTACAGATCAATGACGATGGCAGCATGCCGCCGCCGCCCTACGCGCTGCAAGACAACCCGCATTCATGGTTTGAGCATTTTGATCTGGTGTTTATCGATCCGCCGCACACCGGCTATTCGCTGACGGCGAGCGAAGAAGCGCGCAAGAAAATTCTGGGCCTGGAAGGCGATGTCGAGGCGCTGACCGAATGCGTGCGGCTTTATCTCACGCGTGCCAAGCGCTGGAGCTCGCCTGTGTATCTGGCCGGTGAAAGTTATGGCACCACGCGCGGCGCCGCCATCACTGAAAAATTGCAAGACCTCGGCATTCCGCTGGCGGGGTTGATCCTGGTGTCGCTCGCCATCGACTTTCAAGCCTTTGTGTTTGAGCGCGGCAACGATCTGCCGTACGCACTGTTTCTGCCTGCCTTTGCCTGCGTGGCGCAATACCACGGCAAGCTCACCGGCGCGCACGCCGCCACGCCGCAAGATGCGCGCGCAGCAGCGGAGGCGTTTGTGCTTGAGGACTATCGGGCCGCGCTGCATCAGGGCGCACGGCTCTCAGCCAAGGAACGTACGCGTATCGCCAAACGATTGGCTGAGCTGACAGGCCTG
>JBOFGW010000496.1:0-5596 GCA_051649325.1 Burkholderiaceae bacterium
AGAAGCAGCAGTGTATGCGGCGGAACACGGACTCGCTGAAGATGATGATGCCGATCAGCTCGCCGAAGTCGTGCGGGAGATGATGAGGCGCGGCAAACAACCGAACCTGAGTTTCTTCGCCTTTACTGCAACGCCGAAATACAAGACGAAGAAAGTCTTTGATGAACCCGGCCCCTCTGGCGAATCGCCATTTCATCTCTACACAATGCGGCAGGCGATTGAGGAGAAATTTATCCTCGATGTGCTCAAGAACTACATCACCTATGAGACGTATTTCCGCATCGTCCAAGCCACCGAAGAAGATGTTCACGTTGAGCGCAAAAAGGCCGCACGTGCGCTAGCCCGCATCCTGACGCTGCACCCGCACAATCTTGCCGCTAAAACCGAGGTAATGGTGGAACACTTCCGCACACATGTGAAACACAAGATCGGCGGACGGGCCAAGGCAATGGTGGTGACGGACTCGCGATTGCACGCTGTGCGCTACAAGCAGGCGTTTGACCAATATATCGCGGAAAAAGGCTACACAGATGTTCGCACGTTGGTGGCTTTCTCAGGCATCGTGGAAGACCCTGACGCACCGGGCAAGAACTGGACGGAAGTCGCCATGAATGGCGGTATCAAGGAAAGGGAACTGCCGGAGAAATTTGACAGCCATGAATATCAAGTACTGCTGGTGGCTGAGAAATATCAGACTGGCTTCGATCAACCGCTGCTGCACACAATGTATGTGGACAAGAAACTCACTGGTCTGCATGCTGTCCAAACACTTTCGCGGCTCAATCGAACCTGTGCGGGCAAGGAAGATACATTCATTTTGGACTTCCGCAACAAACCAGAGGAAATTTTCAAGGCTTTCAAACCCTACTATGAAGATACACCTGCCGAGCCGCTGACCGATGCGCAGCACCTCTACCGGCTGCAACACCAGATTGAAGAGACGGGCCTGATCTTCGAGGAAGAGGTCAAAGGGTTCTGTGCTGTTTATTTCAAACCACGCCGGAAAGAGACCATGCACGATCATGCGCAGATGAACGGCGTGCTTGATCAAGCCGTCGAGCGAATCAAGGAACGCACCGAAGATGAGCGCGAGGAAGCGAAGGCGCTTTTTGTGAATTTCCGCAATATGTACGGCTTCTTGTCGCAGGTGATCCCGTATCAAGATTCTGATCTGGAGCAGCTATACACTTATCTGCGGTTTCTGCTAACCAAGCTACCCAAGCGTGAAAATGGGTCTGGGCAACATCTCGAAGACGAAATCGAACTTCAGTACTACCGGCTTCAAAAAATCAGTGAAGGTCAGATTGATCTCACCACAGGCGACGGTCTCGCGCTTAAGGGGCCGAGTGATGTTGGTACTGGCCAAGAGGATGAGACTATTCGGCTCTCTGAACTGATCGACATTCTCAACGACCGCTTTGGCACGAACTTTACTCAGGCCGACCAACTCTTTTTTGACCAAATCCAAGAAGAGGCAGTGGAAAGCGACGCGCTGCAGAAAGCCGCTACAACAAACTCTAAAGACGACTTTCGCTATGTATTTGAAAAGGCTTTTGAAGGGCTCGTTATAGATCGCATGGAGGGTAACGAAGAGATTTTTGGCAAGCTGATGGCCGACGGCGAGTTTCGGAAACTCGCCGTGGAGCATTTGCTGCACAAGGTTTATGCGGCGCTACGAGCTAAAAAGAATACCAAATGAATCGCCAACATACGAAAGGTCACAAGCCACCACGCAGTATCCATGCTCTTTTTCAACCATCTTCGCCTAAAACCCCTCATTAAATATGCGCTAGTGCTTTACAGGACTGACCGATGAAACCCATGTGGATGGTGCGCGCCGGTGGGCGCGGCGAGCACGTTGGAGATTGCATTGCCAAGCAGTTGGCCGTTATTGGCTGGCATGAAGTTGGCAGCCTTGCGCAAGCGCGCACGCGTAAAGCGGTGCGTGCGCTAGTGGATAAGGCGTATCCCGACGCACGGCCGGGGCAACGCATTATGACGGCGACGCAATTGTGGCGCTTTGCGCACGAGATAGCGGTAGGTGACAGGGTGGTCATGTATGACGCAAGCCAGCGCATTTACCACGTAGGAACAGTCGCAGGCGCTTACGTGCATCAAGAAACCGGCATTGCTGAGCAAATGAATACGCGGGCGATGAATTGGCAAAGCATGGTGGATCGCGATAGCCTTTCTGCCGGAACACGCAACTCGCTTGGTTCGATCATGACATTGTTCAGACTGCCGGAGTTGGCCGCGGCAGAAATTGAAGCGCTTGCTGCCGGCAAATCCATTCAGCGACCAATGGAAGCTGCGGAACAAGATGCAGCGGAGACTGAGGATCAATTACTGATCGATGTAGAAGCGCGGGCGCTGGAGTTCACCAAAGACCATCTGCACCGGCTGAGTCCAGAGCAGATGCCAGAGCTGGTGGCAGGTGTTTTGCGCGCCATGGGCTATAAAACCCGCGTGTCTCCTGCCGGATCTGATCGAGGCAAAGACATTGTTGCGTCGCCTGACGGGCTTGGTTTTGAAAATCCGCGCATCGTCGTGGAGGTCAAGCACCGCGCGGGTGCGATGGGCGCGCCGCAAATTCGTAGCTTTATGGGCGGACGGCACAAGGACGATAAGTGCTTGTACGTGTCATCGGGTGGGTTTACCAAAGAAGCACGTTATGAAGCAGACCGTTCACAAATTCCGCTGACGCTGCTTGACTTGGACGGGCTTACGCAACTGCTGCTGGAGCACTATGACAATCTAGACCCACAAACCCGGCAGCTAGTGCCATTGAAACGAGTTTATTGGCCGGTTTAGAAGTTGTTTGTAATGTGGCTACGCGATATCCATAAGCCTTTCCCGCCACCTTCACCTCAAAACCCGCATGGATACTGCGTAACCCCTTCCAGTGAATTAGTTGGCAACAAATCTCCCTTGTCTTTTTAACTGTTTATTTATACAGTATTCTGCCGTTTGACACTGATTTGAGGCAGTTTTCATGGACAAGGAGATTCGTAACGCGTTGCTGCGCGCGCCGCCGCCGGACGCGCCTGCGCAGCTTGCGCCGCAGGTGCTTGCCGCGCGCATTGTGGTGGCGCGCGGGCAGCGGGTGTTGCTGGATTCTGATTTGGCGCAGCTGTATGCAGTGGCCACCAAACGGCTCAATGAGCAGGTCAAGCGCAACGCCAAGCGCTTTCCGCCGGATTTTGGGTTTGCGCTCACGCGGCCGGAGTTTGAGGAGTTGAAGCCGCAAATTGCGACTTCAAGTTGGGGCGGGCGGCGCACGCTGCCGTTTGCGTTTACAGAGCACGGCGCGATCATGGCGGCCAGCGTGCTCAATTCCAGCCGGGCGATTGAAATGAGTGTGTATGTGGTGCGTGCGTTTGTTCAGCTGCGCACGCTGCTGTCTACACACCAGGCGTTGGCAGACAAGCTGGCGGAACTGGAGCAGCGCGTGACAGAAAACGATCAATCACTGGCCGAGGTGGTGGAGGCAATTCGCGCGCTGATGGCGCAGCCGCCGTTGCAGCAGGCGCGGCCGATTGGGTTCACTGCAGATCTGCAAGCGGCTTGATCAGGCGCTTGTATCGATCAAGGCGATTAAGGTTTGATCCAGCATGGGCGGCGCAAGCTTGCGTGCCACGTTAAGCGGCGTGGGGTTGCGCAGATCATGCGCCAGGTTTTTCAGGCCACCATCCATCACCAGCGCGGCAAAGCCGTGGACTGAAGTCCAGGCGAGCAGCACGCGATTCATAAAGTCCGGCTTCAGGGCTGCGCCGGGCTTGCTGGCGAGCGCGAGGGTTTGCTGCAAATGGTCAAAACAGATATTGGCTACTTGCACCATGCGCGGATGCTCACGGTCTACCGTGCCGGGGCGAAACATCAATGAAAACTGCGCGCGGTGCAGCACCGCAAATTCAATATAGGCCATGCCCACGCCAGTGAGCGCGGCGCGGCGGTTCTCCCCTGCTGCATCGCGCGCGGCCTGCATCATGGCGGCCATGCGCTCATAACCCAGCGCGGCGAACTCGGTGAGCAAACCGCGTGCATCACCAAAGTGGTGAGCTGGCGCGGCGTGTGACACGCCTGCGCGGCGTGCGCATTCGCGCAGCGTAAAGCCCTCTACCCCACGCTCCAGCAGCACGTGCTCGGCCGCGGCGAGTAACGCTGCGCGCAGATCGCCGTGGTGATAGTGCGCGGGGTCGCGCTTGGGGATGCGCGGGGCTTTAGCTTTAGCCGCGCGCGGCGTGGTTTTGTTGCTATCCATGCGATTTGGTGAAAAACACAATTTAATCTTGACAATGTCAATTTAGCCACATAAAGTGCGTTTGTCAATCTTTACACTGTAAACATTAAGAGGTGAATCCAATGAATGCTCTGCCGTTTTCGCCGGCGCAACTCTTTCAGGTGGCTAACCTGCTGGCTCTCACGGGCTGGCTAGTGCTGGTGGTCAATACCTTTATGCGCAAAGACGCATCACTTTGGCCGGCACGCATCGTGCCGCTTGTGCTCGCGGTCGGCTACTTAGTTACTGTCGCGCCGCTGCTGCCGGGCAGCAATGTGGATTTTTCCAGCATGGCCGGTGTGCAGGCGCTATTTGCCAATCCGTGGTGGGTGCTGGCGGGCTGGGTGCATTACCTGGCGTTTGACCTGTTTATTGGCAGTTGGCAGGTGAACCAGGCACGTGTGCTTGCCATGCCGCGCGTGGTGTTGCTGCTCTGCCTTGGGCTCACCTTTATGTTTGGGCCGGTGGGGCTGCTGCTGTTTTTCATTGCCAAGCAATTCCTAAAGAAAGGGGTGCCCCATGTGGCATGACGCACTACTTGCTTACGCACACCACCTGGCGGCTTTTGGCATGGTGGCACTGCTCGCGGCAGAAATTGCGCTGCTTTCTTCAAGCTTGACGCCGCAGCGCCTGCGCGTGCTTGGCCCGCTGGATGGCGTCTATGGCGCGCTTGCAGTCACGGTGCTGGTCATTGGCGTTCTGCGTGCGGTGTATGGCGCAAAAGGCTGGGCGTTTTATGCAGACAACCTAGTGTTCTGGGCCAAGCTGGCGGTGTTTGGCGCCGCCGCGCTGGTCTCGATTGTTCCTACCGTGCGCTTTTTGCGCTGGCGCAAGCGCGGCGATGTGGCCGCGGCAGAAGCGCAGCGCGCCAGCACACGCACATTCACCATCGTGCAAGCGGCGCTGCTGGCAAGCATTCCCCTGCTGGCGGCACTGATGGCGCGCGGCATTGGTCACTAAATCACCAACCCACTCATCACTTTGAACATACAAGGCGTGATCATGGCAACTTCACTCAGCACATCATTGCCTGCGTATGGCGCGGGCAGCATCACAATATCCTCCATCGTGCGTGCGCAACCACTGCTGTTCTGGAGCGGTGTGGCAATACTTGCCCTGCTGCTGCCCAGCAGCCTGGGCCTGTGGCTGGATGCGCGCACATTAAGCGGCATCAACGTGTGGATCAAGCCGATGAAGTTTCAGGCCTCTGTGGGCGTGTACCTCATCACGCTTGCTGCGTTCTTTCGGGCGCTGCCTGCAGGGGCGGACACAACCCGCGCCGGCCGCTACGTGGTGTGGGCCGCGGTGATCACCGCG
>JBOFGW010000497.1:0-5036 GCA_051649325.1 Burkholderiaceae bacterium
ACAACGCAAGAAGAGGCCCGCCGTTCCAACAGGAAGACGATCTAATCCAGGATTAGTAATAAGGTTTGAAAACCAGTCCGTCTCGTTTGCCAAAGACAACTTACCGTCTTTAACATCCCACACCCGGCACATATATTCGCCAGATTGCCCAAATTTGCGTTCTACAAACACATTTTTTGCGGGCTGAACGTAAATATATGTCATGTAAGCGTACCATTCAGCGGCAGTGATCTGCCGGAGTTAAGAGATTCAACAGGCCAGTTATTGTAAGAAATAACCACGTCAATAAGAGATCCGTCAAGAGCAATACTTCTGTTTGCGTTTAAAGATTCTGCGGGCCAGTTTTGATACGAATTGACAATTTCAGTTAATGTGCCGTTTAAAGGAAAAGAGCGAATTGAGTTTAGCGCTTCAATAGGCCAATTCAAATAACTTTCAATCGCTTCAGCCAATGCCCCGTTCAGCGGGATGCTTCTGCCGGCTTGCAATTGTTCTTCCGGCACTTCCCACAAAATACCATCTAGTGGCGTTGAGCGCTGCGCTTGCAAACGCTCAACAATGATAATCGGGTACAAGAGGCTAACGTACCTGACAACATACTCGCCAAACTGCTCAAGCCCCGGCACATCTTTAAGCGCCCAGGTTTCCTTGCCAGAAGGAACCGGGTGCATGTTGACCGTTCGCTGTGTGCCTTGGTGTTTGCGCCGAAGGTCATAGCTTGGCCCAATGAGGTCAATGTCTTCATCCACACTACAGCCTCACCCACGCCGAGGTGTAGTTGGGGCTCGCGCGGTATGTGACTGGCGCCGGCAGCGGCGCCCCACTCACCTGGAACTCGTATGCCAGTCCGGTGGACGGGAATTGCCCACCCTCATCCAAAGTCATGTTGAACGGCGCAGAGGTGCCGCCGGAGAAGGCGACCTGAAGTGACTGGGCCGGGAATGGCGGCAGGTAAACACCATAGCTGGCCTGATAAGCCGGATTGGGCGCGGTGAGCGTGAGGGTCAGATTACCCGTGTAGCCACCTGTCGCAGAGAACTGCAGAGCCCAGGTGTAGAAACCGGAAAGCGACTGCGACACCAGCGTGATATCAAGGGCCGGCGCAACGGGCGCCGTGGAAAACGATGCCAACCCCGGCACGTCTTCAAGCACCCAGGCCGTCCGCTCGTTGCCAGGCTCCACAGGAACTGGAACCAGGTTGACCGTGCGCTGCACGCCGCTGGGGGCGCTATCCAAGTCATAGCTTGGGCCAACGAGGTCAATGTCTTTCACAGCGGCGCCTCAATAGACCCGTAGCCCGCAAACTGCCCGACGTCGAGCTGCGGAACGCGGATGTTGCGCGTTTTGACCATGCGCATTGAGTTGGCTGCGTCATCTTTGGTCTGCTGATCCAGCTCCGCATGGAACACTGGCGCGATGCGCTTGGCCAGATTGCTCACGATGGCAAGGCGGTAGCCGGGCGGCAACGGGAAATCCGTCGTCAGGTCGGCGAAGGGCAGCACCTCCAGGTTCGCGACAACGCGCAGCACCTCGCCGCCGGCCGCTGCCGGCCAAACGTTGATGACGCCGACAGGGAAATCCGGCTTGTAGAACACGCGACACGGCGTGCCGCCTGCTGGCTCCAGGCGATAGAACTCCTGCTCCCCCACAAGCAGCGTGTCTCGCGGCTGGCCGCCCTCAAGAACAACAGTGGCCGGATCAAGAGCCACGGGGCGTGCTGTCACGATCTGCCCAGTCGGCCCAATCGTGACTTGGCTTTGCCCGCTTGTCAGCGTGACATTGAACACCTTGGTGGTGTAGGCAAAGGCCGAATCCAAGCCCCAGCCGTCGATCATCGTGTTCAGGTGCCGGAACGACACTTCAACATCGTCCGGGGACGGCGAGTCGCCTGCTGAGACGATCTTCGAAACCTCTAGCGCCTCTTTGATCAGGTCAATGGCTCTTGGCATAAAAAACCCGGGCATGTTTCCACGCCCGGGCCGAAGGGCGACCTTACGGCCACCGGGAGGAGATATCCGAACCCGTCTTCAGTTCCAGACAACGCAAGCGTGGGTGCCGCGGTGCGCCACCAGTCCAAACCGCGCATCGATACGCATCTTGTGCGACAGATCGTTGATGTCGCCATCCGACTGAATGGTCACGCTGATGCCTTTTTTGCGCATCGTGTAGCCATTCAAGTTGCTGACGACAGGCACGTCCACAAACGCGGCCGAGAATGCGTTCCGCTGGAACATCAATGAGCCCTGAATGCTTGCGGCGGCAGCGCCATCGAACACCAGCGAGGCAGCGGGTGCGGGGCCAGCGCTGACCGTCTGGTTCGGCATCGCAGGCAAGATGGCCGGGTAGATCGGCAGCGCAACGGTTGTACCCGCCGCAGTCGTGTCGGCCGTGATCGTGAACTTGCGAAGGCGCGTAGACGGCTGCCCCGTGAGCGGGTTCACGGCGAAAACGCCCGCAATGGTGAACTTCTGGCCGCGGCGGAAGGTGTTGCCGTTCGCCACGCCGCCAACAAGCAGGCTGGCGCCCGTTTGGCCCGCGCCGGACACCGTCACGCCAGCCACCGTGCTGCCGTTGGTCAGGGACGGCAGAAACGGCGTCTCGAACCAATCCGCGCGCTTGGCTCGCCCCACGTAGGACTCGCGATATTGACGGCTGATTTCTTCGCTCGGATTGAACAGCAGCCGCTCGGCGGTCGTCAGCGTGTTGTTCGCAT
Organism: Burkholderiaceae bacterium; assembly: GCA_051649325.1. Classification (GTDB taxonomy): domain Bacteria; phylum Pseudomonadota; class Gammaproteobacteria; order Burkholderiales; family Burkholderiaceae_C; genus JBJOQV01. Next base: position 2,714 of record JBOFGW010000497.1, read on the forward strand.
CCGGCGTCACCAGCATGTAGCGATCACTGTCGCCGGCCAGCTCATTCGTCAAAATGGCGCCCGCGTCGCCGTAGGGCACCATGCTGTTCGGGATGGTGCCCGGCGTGCCGACCGCGTTGGAGGTCAGCTCCATGGCGCGCTGCAGCAACTGGGTTTCGATGTCGGCGCAGAACGGCTCCAGCGCCGGATACACGAAGCGCTTCATGTAGGCGCTGCGGCGCGGGTCTTTGGCGTCCAGTTGGAACATCATCTCGTCCAGCGTGAACTGCACGGGCAGTTGGGCACGCATGTCGATGTTCAGGCGCACCTTTTGTTCGGTCATTTGGTCGGCCGCAGACCCACCGTTTGCGTACTGGTTCACCCGATAGACGCGAGGCACGGGCGGCACGGTCACATCGACATAACTGCCGATCTGATGGCCGTTCGGCTCTTTGCTGAACTCAGCCTCCAGCGGCTTGTCAATGTGGTTCAGGAAAGACATTTTGCTTTCCATGAACGGCACGATTTCGGCGGCCAGTAGCTGGTGGATGTTGGCGGTTGCCATTGCTTTTTCCTTTAGCCTCTAAAACCTGCCCTGGCTCGCTCGACCAGCTTTTCAAAGCCGTCTTGCGCCCCGCTTGCGCCTCCTTTACCAGGCGCATCAAGGGGTTTCTGGGGTAGGTCTGGTTTTGCTTTTGACTCCATCAGCAGCCGGTCTTCCAGCTTGCCAAGGCGTCGCCCGAGTTGCGACGGTGAGAGTTTCTGAAGATCAAGCGCCTCGTCAATGTTTTCGCCGAGATACTTCACCAATTGAGCGGATTTGTCAGAATCAAGAATTGCCTGCATAAATGGGGTAGGCATTACAAAGCCCCCCACTTTACGAGTAAGCGTGATTTCAGCGTCCAAGTCAGCCGCAGCCGCATCAAACCCTTCAATCTTGCTACCAGCAGAAAGCAATTCTTTTGTCTGCTTTGCCGCGTAATCGGCATTGACCATGAGGCTGGCCTTTTTAGTTGCCAATTCCTCTACGTCAATTTCTTCATCGCCATCATCGTCTTCATCAGAGTTTTGGGCGCTTGCTTGCTGAATCTGCGCCTCTAGGGCTGCAATTCGTTCTGCTTGCTCTCGCCGCTGCTCCGACAACCGGCTAATTCGCCGCTTTAGCGCAGATTCCGGGTCTTTGGTCTTTTGAACCTCGCCGCTTTCTTCCGCCGTTGCGGTTTCATCGCCAGTTTGCTGTTCCACGATTTCAGCAGTTTGCGTGGTTGCCTCGGGTTTTACGCCTTCGAGGGTGGCGGTACCGTTTTCGGTAGACATGCAAAAACCTTGCAAGTGGTTGAGAAGATAATAGTGTACTCCTATTAAGTCAAGCCTTTCATTCAGCCAAAGCTATTAGCCATGCCGCCCGTTGTGCAGAAACAATGATTTGCACCGCCATGCGCTCTGTTTCGTCCACAAACTCAGCGTACAAAGCCTGAAGATGCTTTTCTTCAATATCGGCCAGCAGGCGCTTTTCTGCCTCAAGGCGATCACTGAGCAACTGCTGGCGCAAGATATTGGTTAGCTGCGCCTCATACTCGGCACGCGCCATTGCGTCGCGCTCGGTTTGGGCTCGCTTCTTAGCTTCTTGCTTAGCAACTGCATCAAATTCCCGCGCTTCTTGGATTAGCTGGGGGGCCTGATCCTTAATCGTGATCTTTTTGGCTTTGCGCTGCACAGCGGCCTGCACGGCGCGACGGCGAAGCTCAACAGAAACCCAGTCTGCAATGCCGCCGCCAGTTACTTCGCTGCCATCGCCTTGACGGGCAAACTGCGCAAACACCGTCGCCTCGCCGCTTTGCAGTGCGCCGCTTAAGCTGTGAGTTACCGGCCCAGGTGGCGTGCGCACAAGCGCAGCGGACAGCGCAGCCGCCCCAGAGTCAATGTCAGCGGTTAAGTCATGAATACGCAAACGCGTGAACGCTGCTGACACTTGGCTAGCCTGCGATAGCAGCCCACCAGACAAGCTATGAACGCGTGAGCGAGCAAACGTACCCGACAGCGCGGCCGCTTGCGAGGAAAGCGCGGCGTTCAGGTTCTTGCCGGGTGGCGTGCGAAGCAGCGCAGCCGACAACGATGCGGCCTGTGATTGCAGCGCGCCGGTTAATGCATGCGTGCCAGTGCGGACAAACGCGCCCGACAGGCTAGACGCGCCAGACAAGAGCGATCCTGTCAGGTTATGGGCGCGACTACGCACAAACGCGCCCGACAACGCAGCATTTTGAGCCTGAAGCGTTGCCGTCAGGCTCTTGCCGGGCGGCGACCTCACAAACGAGGCCGAAAGCGTCGCGCCGCCTGCCTGAAG
>JBOFGW010000498.1:0-4287 GCA_051649325.1 Burkholderiaceae bacterium
AGACCGGCGACGCCACCGCGGAGCCGATCGCTCGCCACAACTGCGGCAACGCCTTCCGGCGTGCCGGAATAAATCAGGTCGCCCGGCGCAAGCGTCCACGCAGCGGACAAATGCTCAATGATTTCGCCAATATTCCAGATCAGCTTGCTGACATTGCTGCGCTGTCGTTGAGCACCATTCACCTCAAGCCAGATGTCAGCCTGCTCGATGGCGCCCGCTTGCGCTGCCGGCGTGATTGGCCCAATCGGCGCAGACTGCTCAAACGCCTTGCCGATGCACCACGGTCTGCCTTGCTTTTTCATCTCGGTCTGTAGATCACGCCGCGTCATATCCAGGCCAGTGGCATAACCAAAAATATGTGCGTGCGCATCCGCTGCCTTGATTGACGCGCCGCCTTTACCAATAGCGATCACCAGCTCAATCTCATGATGCAGATTGCTCGTGAGTGTGGGGTATTTGATGTTGCCCACGAGCCCTTCGGCCACCGGCACGACGGTATCGGCCGGCTTCAGAAAGAAAAACGGCGGCTCGCGGCCGGTAAAGCCCATTTCCTTGGCATGCTCTTCGTAGTTGCGGCCCACGCAGTACACGCGGTGTACGGCAAACTGCTCGGCGCGGCCGACGATTGGCACCGCAACCACCGATGGTGGCGGGAAAACGTAGTTCATTGCAACCTTTCTTCGCGGTGCAGGCCTAGTGCTTGATGCACGGGCCGGTCTGAAAAACTAAACAGCACGCAGCCGCCAGCACTGCTTAAGCGTGCACTGTGCCAGGACGGCACGACAAAATGATCGCGCGGGCCAAATTCAAACGTCCAGCTACTCTGCCCAAACGTAATGTCTACCGTGCCCTGCCCTTCCACCACGCTATATACCGCGCCATCCGTTTGGCGCCAGGGCTTGCCGGCAAAGCCCTTGGGCAGCAGCTGCATGAACGTCGCCATCGTCGGCATCGGTGAACCACCGGTAGCGGGGTTTACATAGCGCAGCTTGCTGCCGTCCCATGCGTCGATGGGCGCGTCTTTGGCAAGTTTTTCGAGTGCCTCGCGCGTGCGCGCATACGGGTAGCTGAAGATCGGTGAACTTGCGCCATGCGGCGCTTCGTAGCGCACCGGCAGCATGTTGGCGCCGTAGCGCGCGAGGTTGTCGCCTTCAGCGCGCGTGACCTCTTGCTGGGCGGCGCTGCCGTTTTGCGCAAAGCCTGCATCTAAAAAACGCACCATGGGAATATCCAGCCCGTCCAGCCACACCACGGGTTCTTGTGCATCGCTGCCGTGGTCGTGCCACGTCCAGCTGGGCGTGATGATGAAATCACCCGGCTGCATTGTGGTGCGCTCGCCATTCACTGCCGTGTAGGCGCCCTTGCCTTCCACCACAAAACGCAGCGCAGATTGTGTGTGACGATGACTGGGCGCCACTTCGCCGGGCAGAATCAGTTGCAGCCCGGCGTAAAGCGATTGCGTAATCGCGCTGTGGCCGCGCAGCGCAGGATTTTCAAGAATCAGCACGCGGCGCACGGCTTCTTCTGCCGTAATCACTTCGCCAGCACGCATCAAGAACGGCCGGATCGCGTTATACCTCCACAGCGCAGGTTCGCACGGCGTCGCCGGCTCGCGCGGCACCAGAGCGTGCAGCACCTCCCAAAGCGGTGTGAGATGGCTCGCGTGCATGTCTGCATAAAGCTGCTGGCGCGCAGATGCGGTGCTGGAGAGAGAAGGCGAAGACATTCAGCAGCTACTTTAAAGCCTCAGTGCCGGGCAGTCATTGCGCAAAGCCACAAGCGTATTGCCTCTACGCAATATCCATAAGGTTTTTCAGGCAAAAATGGCTGAAAAACCGCATGGATATTGCGTAGAAGCATATTGAAGTGCAGTGGAAACCGCGCTTCAGTCCAGCTTAATGCCGCGCGTGGCAATGATGCCGGCCATCGCTTTGGCTTCTTCATCTACGCGCAGTTTCAGCCCTTCCGGTGAGGTGCCTACGGCCTGCCAGCCGGCGGTAAACAAACGCTGGCGCGTCTCGGGTTGGCGCAGCGCTTCAGTCACCGCGGCGCTGAGTTTGCGTGTGGCCGCGGGCGGCAAGCTCGCGGGGCCGATCAGCGCATTCCACACTTCAAGATTAAAACCACTGATACCGGCAGCCGAGAGCGGCTCAAGCTCCGGCACGAGCGTGCTGCGCCCACCAGCCAAGCCCACTGCGCGCAGCTTGCCGGCCTTGACTTGCGGCATCGCCACACCGGGCGGAATCAGCGCGGCCTGAATTTGCCCGCCAATCATCGCAGTGACAATCTGCGGATTGCCGGCACACGGTATGTGCAGCGCGTCCATGCCCGGCACCTTGGTCTTGAGTAGCTCCATGCCCAAGTGCCCCACCGAGCCCACGCCCACCGAGCCAAAATTCCACTGCGCCGCGCCGGCTTTGGCCGCGGCAAAGAACTCTGCACCGCCCGGCTGATTGGGCGTAGTCACCAGCACCAGCGGCGCGGTGGTGATCAGCGAAATCAGTGCGAAGTCCTTCGTGGGGTCAAACGGCAGCTTGGGGTTGAGCATTTTGGCGGAGGTGAGATTGCCGTTGATCACCACGCCCAGCGTGTGATCGTCCGTCGCTTTGGCCACCGCATCCGCCGCGATATTGCCCGACGCGCCGGGCCTGTTTTCCACCACCACCGGTTGGCCCAGCAGTTTAGAAAGCGGCTCCGCGATGATGCGCGCACCCATGTCCGGGCTGGAGCCGGCTGGAAATCCCACAAGAATTTTGACCGGCTTGGTTGGCCACGGCGCATCGGCCGGCTTTTTCTGCGCGTGCGCTGCCGCGCCAAACGCGAGTAGCGCGCATGCGAGCACAGTCCGCTTAATGACTTGCTTTGAGTCCATCTACATCCCCTTGAATATTCTTGAATTAGTTCAGTGGCGCAACTGCGCAAACTTTGCGATCAGTATGACAGGAATCATACCCACGGCCACAATCGCCAGCGAGGGCAGCGCGGCTTCTGCCAGCCGCTCGTCTTGCGCAAGTTGCTGCGCGATCACGGCCAGCGTGTCAAAGTTAAACGGCCGCAGCATCAGCGTGGCGGGCAGCTCTTTCATCACATCGATCATCACCAGCAGCCAGGCCGCTAGCAGCGCGCGCGACAGCAGCGGCCAGTGCACGCGGGCAAACACCTGCGACGTGGTGGCGCCCAATGTACGCGCGGCATCGTCCAGATGCGGCGTAATGCGCTCCATGCCTGCTTGCAGGCCGCTGAAGGCCACCGCGAAAAATCGCAGCATATAGGCGAGTACCAGCACGGTGATACTGCCGGTTAAAAAAGTGGCGTCTAGATTTAGCAGCGCGGAAACCCAGCGGTCTGCCGCCGCCACAGGCCACAGAATTGCCAGTGCAATCACCGCGCCGGGCACCGCATAGCCAAACTGCAGCGCGGTCGACATGCCTTGCTGCGCGATGCGTGTAGCACCACTTGCAAAGCGCAGCGCATACGCAAAGGCCAGTGCCAGCGCCACCGTTAAGGTTGCGCCCAGCGCGCCGGCCATGAAGGTGTTAGCCGTCCATTGCCAGAACCGCGCCATGTTGGTGACCCATTCGGGCTCACGCGCGAGCATCCACAACAGCGCGCCCACCGGCAATGCAAAACCAATCAGCACCGGCGTGGCAAGCAGCGCAGTCACACCCACGGCAGCACGCGTTGAAAGCGCTTCACGCCCCCACGGCCGATGCGTGCGGCTACCCACGCGGCGCGCACGGCCGCGCAGCCGCCGCTCCAGCGCAAACACACCCACCACCACCAGCAGCAGCACCACCGCCAGCAGCACTGCAGCGCCCTTGTCGCCCAGTGCCGTCCAGGTTTTGTAGATGCCGGCAGAAAATGTTTGCAGGCCAAAGTAATGCGTCGCGCCCACGTCGGCCAAGGTTTCCATCAGTACCAGCATCGCACCGGCGGCGACCGACGGCCAGGCAATGGGCAGCACCGCGCGGCGAAAGATCTGCCAGCGGGTTTGGCCCAGCAAACGCGCAGATTCCACGGCAGACGCAGAAATCTCCGCAAACGCAGTGCGCGCCATCACATACACGTATGGGTAGAGCACAAAGGAAAACAGCAGGATGGCACCGGGCAGCGAACGCACATCCGGCAAGCGGCCGGTAAACCCGAACGATTCGCGCATGGCGCGCTGCACCGGGCCGGAGAATTGCAGCAAATCGGTGTACGCATACGCAACGACATACGTAGGCATCGCCAGCGGCAGCACCAGCAGCCAGCCCCACAACGCGCGGCCGGCAAAGTCATAGCGCT
>JBOFGW010000499.1:0-31973 GCA_051649325.1 Burkholderiaceae bacterium
GCGGCCGCGTGAATGAAGCGGCTGAAGTGGTGCGTCATGCGCGTGCGCTGTTGATGGCATAGTGTTCTGAGCTAAACCGAAAGGCTTCTACGCAATATCCATGGTGAGCGCGGGAATTCGGCAGGCAACGCGTGCCGCCGCGCGAACGGTGAGCGCTTGCAAGCGCGAACTCCCTGCGCACAAACAAGTATTTGCGCGCCTTTTGAGCCATTTTTGCCCCAAAAAGCGCATGGATATTGCGTATGCTTGAAAAAATGCTGCCTCAAAACTGGGTTCTGCGGCCAATGCACCCGGATGAGCTGAGCGTGCTCTACGACATCACGCACCTGGCCATGGGGCCGTACGTGCAGCAAGCCTACGGCGCATGGGATGAAACCTATCAGCGCCACCAGTGCGAAGCGTCGTACACGAGCATGCCGCACCAGTGCATCGTGGTCGATGGCCATGTGCTCGGCGTTCTGAGCGTGCAGCAAGAAACGCAGCAGCATTATCTGCGCAAGCTCTATCTCCACCCGCAAGCTCAGGCACAGGGTTTAGGCGGTACCGTGCTGCGCCATGTGATTGCATGCGCGGATGTGCGTGGCCTACCGGTGAAGCTGCGGGTGTTTCACATCAATCCCGCGCAGCGGCTGTATGAACGGCTGGGATTCAAAACGACTGAGATGGTGGACGACATTCGCCGTGTGATGATACGAATGCCAACAGCAGGCTAAATCCGCGCCAGCACCATCAAGCCAATCTGCAGCAGCACAATCAATACCAGCGGTGACAGATCCACGCCACCCACCAGCGGAATCACACGGCGGATGGGTGCGAGCATAGGCGCGAACATGCGCGCGAGGATGTTGTACAGCGGCGAATCACTGCTGACCCAGCTGAGCACCGCGTAGACCAGCAGCAGCAGCATCAAGCCTTGCAGCGCAACGCGCAGCATTTCTTCTAAAGCAAACACCACGATGCCGGTAATGCCGCCGGGTGAAAGATTCACCAGCAACGACATCAGCACTGCGCTGAGCACTGACAGCAGCAGCGCAGCAATAAAGCTTGCCCAGTCAAAGCGGCCGACCGCCGGCAGAATTTTGCGCAGCGGTTTCACCAGCCAATCCGTCAGCGCAAGAATGAATTGCCCCAGCGGGTTGGCCAGCGGCACGCGGGTGAAGTTCATGTAGCAGCGCAGCAGCGCCGCGCCCACCAGCAGGCCAAAGACGATATTGAGCAGGAAAACAGCAATTTGCGTAAACATGGGGCTGCAACTAAAGGTGTGGTCGCCCCATTATCCCAAGAAATCGGCCGCTGTCCTGCTGCGGCCGTCCATCAAGCAGCCATCAAACGGTTATGGCGCCGTGCACAGGCAGTGCGTAAATGCCTGCAACGGCTTGCTGCCAGAGAGCGCCGGGTTGGCCAGCTGCGCTAAAAAGCCCAGCTCTTTGCCCACCTCTTTTGCAGCGCCCATCGGCAAACCTGCCTGCGCAAGCTGCTCAGAGAGCTGCGCGCCGACGACACTCGCCACGGCGCCGCCAAACTGCGCCAGCAAACGCTCAAGCCTGCCCGGCTCTTGCTCGATGTATTGCACCCGCGCTTCTTTAACGTCCAGCTTGGCCAGTTGCGCGGCGGCGGCAATCGCATCGCCAAACCCACCGGTTTTGTCGAGCAGGCCACGCTCTTTGGCCTGCGCGCCGGTCCACACGCGGCCCTGGGCAAGCGCATCAATTTTGTCCGGCGTGGTCTTGCGCGCTGTGGCCGCCCGCGTGGTGAAGTCCGTGTAAATATGGCTGATCGCCGTTTGCACCACCTGCGCAAAACGCGGGTCAAGCGGGCGGCGCGGATCGTACGCGCCGGCCAGCCAGGTGGTGCCAAAACCGGCCGAGTTCACGCCCACTTTCTCCAGCGCTTTTTCTGCGGTGGGCAACATGCCAAACACACCGATGGAGCCGGTGACCGTCGCGGGATCGGCCCACACTTCGTCAGCCGCCATGCTGATCCAGTACCCGCCAGAAGCTGCTACATCGCCCATCGACACCACCACCGGCTTACCCGCGGCGCGTGTCAGTTCCAGCTCGCGGCGGATCAGCTCCGAGGCAAACGCGCTGCCGCCGGGCGAGTTCACGCGCAGCACCACGGCCTTGATGGATTTGTCTTCACGCGCCTTGCGCACGAGTTCGGCCACGGATTCACCGCCCACCACGCCTGCCGGCGCCCGGCCATCGACAATCTCGCCTTGCGCCACCACCACGCCAACCGCTTCGCCGCCGGTTTGCGGTTTTACGCCGGCCAAATAATCATCAAACGACACTTGCGCAAAAGTCTTGCCGTCTTTGCTCTTGGCACCGCGCTCGATCATCATCGCGCGCAGCTCGTCGCGGGTTTTCAGGCCATCAATCCATTTTTGTTCCAGTGCAAATTTGGCCAAGTCGCCATTCACTGCCGCAAGGCGCTGCGGCAATTCTTCAATCGTTTTGTTAATGCTGCCGGCCGGCAGCTTGCGCACTTTTTCAACCGTGCCGGTGTAAGACGCCCAAATGTCGTTCAGCAAAAACTTTTCTGATTCCAGCGTTTCTGGCGATGGGCCAGTGGCAAAGTAAGGCTCGCCAAAATTTTTGTATTTACCCACGCGGATCACGTTGGCCGACACGCCCAGCTTGTCAAACGCATCTTTGTAATAGGTCTTGTAGCGGCCAAGGCCTTCCACATAAACCATGCCCATCGGATGCAGCAGTACTTCATTGGCATGCGCGGCCAAAAAGTATTGGCGCTGGTCATAGCTGGAGCCCCAGGCCACCACTTGCTTGCCGCTGGCTTTAAAGCGCTCCAGCGCGGTAACCACCTCGCGCAGCGCGGGCAGGCCAGCGCCGGCAAAATCGTCTAGCACCAGTACCGCGCGCTCAATCTTGGGATCTTTGGCAGCGGCATCCAGCACCGCAATTACATCACGCAGCCGTGTTTGCGCATCGTCTTGGCCCTGAATTTGGTTCAGCGCACGGTTGCGCAGGCTGCCGGACTCCTGCTCTACCAGCGGGCCTTCCAGGTTGAGCACCAGCGCAGTCTTGTCCTGCAGCTTGGGCGCGCCGCTGGAAAACAGTGAAAACAGCACGGCAGCAATCACCGCCAAGAGCAGCAGATTGACGATCACGCGGCGCGTGGTGTCCAGCCAGCCCCACAAACGGCCAAACCAGCGGCGGAAAAATCCAGGTTGTGCTGCAGCCATAGCAATGCTCCATTCATGCAATGACGCAAGCTTAAAGCCATCGCGCTTAGGTACGCGTGCGCGCGCGACAAAACGCGGGTTAAGCCGGATGAGCCGCCGCTTGCAGGGGCTTTAGCGGGCGGTCTACGTTTGTGGCTGCTACTCTTGGGCTGGGATGATCTCTGAACTAAAACGATTGCCGCGCGATGCGTCCGCCGGGGCGCTCTGGGCGCCGCTGCTTGGGCCGGCCGCGCCGCGCCGGCTGTGCACGGACTGCGGCATCTCACGCAGCAGTGACCCGCGCCAGTGCGGCCACGCGTGCCAGTTCATCAAGCCTGACTATCCCGCGCTTGAGGCGCAGGTGCATGGCCGCGCACGCGACACGGCGCGGCCGGATGAGCTGCACTTTGGCCCTTTCAAGCAGATGCTGCGCGCATCGCTGAAAGCTCCGGCACCGGGCGCGCAGTGGAGTGGCATCACCACGCGCATTGGTGAAAAGTTGCTCGCCACTGGCGCGGTGGATGCGGTGTTGACCATGGCGCCCGACCCCAACGATGTGTGGCGGCCGGTGCCGGTGATTGTGACCAAGCCCGAAGGCATGGCGGCCTGCCGCGGTATGCGGATGGGCTACGCGCCGCTGCTGGCGCTGCTGGAACCTGCGCGCGCCGCCGGCTACAAGCGCCTCGCGGTGATCGGCATCCCCTGCCAGGTCTATGCGCTGCGTGCGCTGGAGCGCGAGCTTGGCCTTGAGCGGTTGTACGTCATCGGCACGCCGTGTTCGGACAACACGACAACCGAAAATTTTCACGCCTTTCTGGAAAAGATCGGCCGCTATATCGATGCCGATCCGGCCAGCATCACCTACCTGGAATTTCGCGCCGATTATCACGTGGAGCTGCGCTTTGCCAATGGCAAGGTGCGCGCGATTCCGTTTTTGCAGTTGCCACTGTCTGAGCTGCCGAATGATTTTTTTCCGCTCACCTGCCGCACCTGTGTGGACTACACCAACGTGCTGGCCGATATCACCGTGGGCTACATGGGTGGGCAAGGGCAGCAATGGCTGCTCGTGCGCAACCCACGCGGTGAAGAACTGCTCAAGCTGCTGGGCGATGAAGTGCATTTGCAAGCGCCGGGCAGCGCGGGCAAGCGGCATGGCGCGGTGAAGGGATTTATCGCCAACGTGCAGCGCGCCGCCGGTGGCCTGCCGCTACGCAAAATGCCGAGCTGGCTGCGGCCCATCGTGGGCTGGCTCATGCCGCGCATCGGCCCGCGCGGGCTGGAGTTTGCGCGTGCGCGGGTGGAGATGAAAGCCGCAGAAAGCGTGATTCATCTACAGCGCGAAGAACCCGCGCGCATCCGCAACATGCTGCCCGCACACTTGTGGGAACTCGTGAAACCCTACGGCTTGTCGCCGGCAAATGCGCAGCGTTCTGAGGCGCAAGACGCGCAATTCAAAAAGTGACTAAGCAATATCCATGCGCCTTTTGAGCACTTTTTGGCTCAAAAAGCGCATGGATATTGCGTAAAGGCTCTGAAACTACCCTTTAGGGCATGTACCGTCCACTCGTTGCTTTGACCGCGTAGACTGAATAGCTAGTTAGCTCCCGGCTCGCGCAGAGCCACCCGTTCTGCTATGCCGCTTTTCCCTCAAGCATCTCAAGACACTGAACAAATCAGTCCAGAGCGCCGCGTGCAGCTGCTGGATATGTCCTATGCCCGCATGCTGTGGGGCATCGGCGCGATGCAGTTTGTCGCGGTGTGCATGACCGGCTTTTATTCGCTGGAGCAAAACCCGATCAGACTTGTGTTCTGGATGGCGGGGTACATGCTGGTATTTATCTTCAGCCGCATCCAGCGCCGCGCGTATGTGCGCGATCAGGCCGCCATGCCTGCGGCAGATTTTCTGGCCCGATGGAAGCCGCGGCTCGAAACCCTCGCGCTTGTGCATGGCCTGGCCCTCTGCGGACCTGCGCTGCTCACCATGGGCAAAGCGAGCTTTGAGTTCGCCATCCTGTGGCACCTGGTCGTGTGCGCCGTCATGGCAGGCAACGCCACGCATCAAACGCCGTCGCTTGGCGTGTTCATGCGTTTTTTCATGGCGGGGTGGAACCTGAATGTTCTGCTCGCGTTTTGGATCTATCCCAATCACTGGCCCTATATCGTGCCAATGATGCTGCTGTTTTCTGCCGGCATCTACCGCCACGCCTTGATCGCGCACCGGTTCTTTGTGCAGCAAGTGCAGCTGGAAGAGCGTAGCGTGCGCCTGGCCGAGCAGTTCAGAGAGGCCAAAGAAGACGCAGAAAAAGCGCTGAGCGAGAAGAACCTGTTTCTGGCCACAGCCAGCCACGACCTGCGCCAGCCGGTGCACGCGCTGGGCATGCTGATCGAGGCGATTGCCTATCGCAGCAAAGACCCCGCGCTTGCACCGCTGCTCACCGATTTGCGCAGCAGCGTGCATGCGGTGAATGTGATGTTCAACTCGCTGCTTGATCTTTCCAAGCTGGAGGCCGGCGTCGTCTCGCCCAAGCCGCAGCAGCTGCGCCTGATGCCGCTGCTCGCAGATGTGATGACGCTGTTTCGCAGCGAGGCGGCTAATCGCGAGCTGACCTTACGGCTTAAGCGCGGCCTGTACGACCCGGTGGTGATGGCCGACCCCAGTTTGCTGCGGCAAGTGATGGTGAACCTGGTGCAAAACGCGCTGCGCTACACGCGCGCGGGCGGCGTGCTGGTGGGCGTGCGGCGGCGCGGCGCGCAGTGGCAGATTGAAGTGTGGGACACCGGTGTGGGTGTGGCCGATGAAGACCGTGACCAGATTTTTTCACCGTACTACCGCCAGCAGCACGCATGGAAGATCGATTCTGCCGGCTACGGCCTAGGCCTGTCGGTGGTGGCGCGCTGTGCGCAGTTGATGCATGCGCCCTATGGCATGACGTCCAAGCTGGGCAAGGGTTCGCGCTTTTGGCTGCAGCTACCTGCGATTGACAATGCGGTATCGGAGATGATCGACAGTGTCGTTCCGCTCACCGCCGGCCCGGCCCAAACCTTGCCGCCGCTGACCGGCCGTTGCCTGATTGTGGAAGACGATCCGCAGGTGGCGGGCGCGTGGGCGGCGCTGGCAGCGGCGTGGCAAGTGGATGTGCTGCTGGCCGCAGATTCCACGCAGGCCTTTGCGCATCTGGATGCCGGCTTTGATCCGCAAGTGATTCTGTGCGATCAGCGCCTGCGCTCCGGTGAAAGCGGTTTTGAAGTGCTGCGCGGCCTGCTCACGCGCTGCCCCCACGCACACGGAGCGATGGTCAGCGGCGAGTTTCATTCCCCAGAACTCAAAGCGGCTGATGCGCAGGGCTACCGCGTGTTTCTCAAACCGGTGGATGTGGCGCAACTGCATAGTGCGCTGTCGCAGTGGTTTGAGAAGAGTGCGGTTTTGCACGGCAAGTGAAGGTGCTCTACGCAATATCCATGCGGGTTTTGAGGCATTTTTGCTGCAAAAGGTGCATGGATATTGCGTCGTCTATTTGCGCACCATGAAAAAATGCTGTCATCCCGGCGCAGGCCGGGATCCAGTTTTTCGCACGATTCATTTGGCTGGGAGAAATTGGGTCCCGGCCTCCGCCGGGACGACAAACTCTCGTTATCCTGCGGAAGACTATTGCGCTGAGTCTCGGACATCAAGGCGCCACAGCCCCACCCTGCCCCAGCAACACCCCCTCATACACATGCAGCGAAGGCAGCCCGCCCGTGTGCAAAAACAAAACCTTCTCATCCGGCTTGAAAAACCCCTGCCGCGCCAGGCCAATCAAACCCGCCATTGTCTTGCCCGTGTACACCGGATCAAGTGGAATGCCTTCCGTGCGCGCAAGCAGTTGCACCGCCTCAATCATGCGTGCGTTGGGCACGGAATACTTGGGCTGCCAGTAGCCGCCGATACTCACCACTGCCTCGCGCGGCACCTGCATCGGCACGCCCAGCAGATCAAGCACGGCCTGCGCTTCTTTGTGCACCAGCGGCTCTTGGTCGGCCGGGTCGCGGCTCACGCCAATGCCGGTGATGGGGATGTTGATGTTGTTGCCCAGAAAACCCGCCAGCAATCCACCATGCGTGCCCGAGCTGCCTGAGCCCACCACCACACGGTCGATCCGCACGCCCTGCTCATATAGCTGCTGCTGCAATTCTTGCGCGCATGCCACATAGCCCAGCCCGCCCAGCGCATTCGAGCCGCCGCCGGGAATGATGTAGGGCTTGCGGCCCTGCGCGGTGAGTTCATCCGCCACCTGCTGCATCGCCTGCGGCATGTTGCTGCCGCCGGGCACGACCGTAATCGCCTCCACGCCCAGCAGATGAAACATAAAGTTGTTGCCGCCCGCCTGCGCGCTGTAGCTACCCGGTATGCGCTCTTCAATCACAAAGCGGCACTTCAAGCCTTCTTTCACCGCCGCGGCGAGTGTGATGCGGCAATGGTTGGACTGCGGCGCGCCGCAAGTCACCAGCGTATCCGCACCCTGCGCCAGCGCATCCGCCATCAAAAATTCCAGCTTGCGGGTTTTATTGCCCCCGGGAAACAGGCCCAGAATGTCATCACGCTTGATCCACACCTGCGGGCCTGTGCCGCCGGGGCAGGTGGCTGCGAGCGCGGCGGAAAAGCGCGGCAGGGGTTCGATGGGTGTGGCAAAAGTTGTGTAGCAGCGGCGGGGGAAGCGGGAAAGGTCCATGTTTTAGCGTGGTCTAGATTTGTGAGGTCGTAGTATGTCATTGCACGGCATCTAAGGCAGATTTGAAAGTAGATGACGCAGGTTTCATGCGCTTTCTGAAGCATTTTTGGCTGGGAAGGCGCATGGATATTGCGTGCTCACTTTGATTAGTCGTGTCTGACCCCGTGGTCACATAGAAATTCGGGTCGTCTATCCGCATAAAGATGTGCAAAATAATCCGCAAATATGTGACTTAAATTCATATAAAATCTATATAAATCAAATATTTATCCCGTTTCTCAGATCAGCGATTAATGTACGAAAACCCATCTCAATTTGAGCCCTTGATTCCAGATACCGCAGTGCGCGAAGCTCTGCTTGTCAAGGCGCATGAATTGCAAAAAGCATCCGCCGCGCTGGGGCGTATTGACCGGCACGTGCTGGCAAGCGTGCGGCCATTACTGCGGGCAATGAACTCGTACTACACCAACCGGATCGAGGGGCAACATACGCTCCCTACGCAGCTAGAGCGCGCACTTAAGCAGGACTTCTCGCCCGATGAGAAGATCAGGCAAAAGCAGATGCTCGCAATTGCGCACATGCAGACCGAAGACTGGGCAGAGCGTGAGTACGGCGGTCACGATTGGCGCACACTTTACCGGCCAGAGGTCTGCACGGCGCTTCATACGCACTTGTTCGGCCAGCTTGCGCCCAGTGCGCGCACGCAACCGGACGGCCGCATTCTTGAACCGGGCGCCTTGCGTGACCGGGATGTAGAAGTCGGCCGGCATATTGCGCCCGCATTTGCATCCGTGCCCTTGTTTTTGTCACGCTGGAACCAGGAATACAGCGCAGTGCGCGATGGTGAGCTTGCAATTGTAGCCGCGGCTGCAAGCCATCATCGGTTTACATGGATTCATCCATTTGAAGACGGCAACGGCCGCGTAGCGCGTCTGCACACGCACTTGCTCTTGCATGCGCTCGGGCTCACACGCGGTGTGTGGTCACCGCTGCGGGCGATGGCGAGAACACATACGCAGTACTACGACATGCTTGCTGCCGCAGATGCGCCGCGCGCTGGCGATCTGGATGGCCGCGGCAACCTCAGCCAAGCCGGTTTGGTCGTGTTCATTCAATATGTACTCGACATTTGCATCGACCAAGCGCAGTTCATGCACAAGATGCTAGATGTTGATGGAGTTCTTGAGCGTATTGCGGCCTGCCTGGCCTTCGAATCTCAGCGCGCGGGCAGCGCAATCAAGATGGAGGCGCTGCGCCCCTTGCACTACATGTTCATGGCCGGTGAATTGGACCGCGGCGATTTTGCCGCCATGACAGGGCTCAAGCCCAGAGCCGCCAGCAGCGTACTGAAGGGCCTGCTCGCACGCGGCCTGGTGATCAGCGACAGCCCAAAGGGGAAAGTTCGGTTTGGCACACCCTTGCATGCATTGCGCTTTTACTTTCCCGCTTTGTGGCCAGAGGCCGAGGCCGATGCGGCCATGCAAGGTTAGGTGCGCCGCAAGTCAAGAGCGCATCCGCCAATGCTCATGGATGTTGCGTGTAGATTTGTTTCCATGCAGAGCATTAAATGATCTGCAGATATGATTGATACGTCTCTTTGGGGAACACATGCGCAAATCACTTCCAGCCATTGCGATGCTTGGGTTTGTATTTCTGCCTTTGGCTGCGGCCCAAGGGCAAGATACCCAACGTCTCGCTGAGCAGACTGTTGAGGCTACGCGTCAAGACATTGCATCAACGAACGCTGATCCCGCTTGGCGTCCTTCGCCTCAGCAACGCTCCTTGATCGAAACGACGACCAAGGCCTACTTCGCAGCACGTGACGCCAACAATTCTGAAGGGGCATACGCGTTTCTGTCGGCAAGGCAAAGGCAGTCCCTTCAGCCGAATGTGTTTCAACGACTCCTCGAAGAGTTCAATGCGAGGGCTGGTGCCGTTCAAGGCCGACGCTTGCGTGCCATCACTTGGTACAAAGACACGCCGCAAGGCGGCCCGGGGCTTTATGTTGCGGTTGATTACTCCAGCGAATTCGCCAACCTCGCGCTTCATTGTGGATACATTGTCTGGCACGAACAGCTTGACGGCTCATTCCTTCAAGTCCGCGAGGAGACCAACATCATCGACAAGGCAACGATGGACAAGTTGAAGCCTGGAGATTTCGAAAAGATCCGCGCTCAGTTTCGTTGCTAGTGAATATAAGTTCTAGCTGTCCATCAAAAACCCACGAACGTTGTGTGCTCGCGCAGAAGGCATTTCTAACTATGCCGAGGTTGGAAAGCGAATGGCGCTGTTTTCAGAAGCGAGTACGCAGTGTCCACGCGCCTTTCCAGCCAAAAATGCCTGAAAAACCGCACGAATCCTGCGTAGTCCCTACTCCACAGTGACCGATTTAGCCAAGTTACGCGGCTTATCCACATCCGTCCCCCGCGCCGTCGCCGTGTGATACGCCAGCAGCTGCATGGGGATGGTGTGCAGAATCGGTGACAGCACGCCGTAGTGTTCGGGCAATTTGATCACGTGCACGTGCGGCTCGCTTTGAATGTGCGTGTCGGCATCGGCAAACACATATAGCTCGCCGCCGCGTGCGCGCACTTCTTGCAGGTTGCTCTTGAGTTTTTCCAGTAGCGCGTCATTCGGTGCCACAGTCACGACGGGCATGGCTTCTGTCACCAGGGCGAGCGGGCCGTGTTTGAGTTCACCTGCAGGATACGCCTCTGCGTGGATGTAGCTGATTTCTTTGAGCTTGAGCGCGCCTTCTAGTGCAATCGGGTAATGCAGGCCGCGACCCAAAAACAGCGCGTTATCTTTGGTGGCAAATTGCTGTGACCAGGCGATGATGGAGGGCTCGAGCTTGAGCACTTCTTGCAGCGCGAGCGGCAGGTGGCGCAGGTTTTTCATGTGCTCGGCTTCTTGCTCTGCACTCAAGCGGCCATTCTGTTTTGCCAGGGTGAGCGTGAGCAGAAACAGGCCGGCCAGCTGCGTGGTGAACGCTTTAGTAGAGGCCACGCCAATTTCCACGCCGGCGCGGGTGAGGTAGCGCAGCTTGCATTCACGTACCATGGCGCTGGTGGCCACGTTACAGATGGTGAGGGTGTGTTCCATGCCCAGGCTGCGCGCGTGTTTGAGCGCGGCCATGGTGTCTGCGGTTTCACCGCTTTGGCTGATGGTGACCACCAGCGTTTTGGCGTTGGGCACGCTGTCGCGGTAGCGGTATTCGCTGGCGATCTCTACATTGGTGGGCACGCCGGCAATGCTTTCCAGCCAGTATTTGGCGACTGATCCGGCGTAGTAGCTGGTGCCGCACGCGAGGATAAGCACGCGGTCGATTTGTTTGAACACGGCTGCGGCGTCTGGCCCAAACAGGCCGGCGTCGATCACTTCTACGCCTTCCAGCGTGTCTGAGATGGCGCGCGGCTGCTCAAAAATTTCTTTCTGCATAAAGTGGCGATACGTGCCCAGCTCGGCCGCGCCGGTGTGTACGTGTACGGTGCGCACTTCGCGGCGCACGGGTTTGTCATTGGCATCCGTGATCCACACTTTGGCCAGCTGCAGATCAACCACGTCGCCTTCTTCCAGATAAATGATCTGGTCTGTGGTGCCGGCAAGCGCCATAGCGTCAGAGGCCAAAAAGTTCTCGCCATTCGCAACGCCCACCACCAGCGGCGAGCCATGGCGCGCGCCTACGACGCGGTGCGGCTCGTCTTTGCAAAACACCGCAATCGCATACGCGCCGCGCAAGCGCTTCACAGCTTGTTGAACAGCGGCAAACAAATCGCCGTTGTAGAGTGAGTTGATCAGGTGGGCGATAACTTCAGTATCGGTCTGGCTTTCAAACACAAAGCCTTTGGCCTTGAGCTCTGCGCGCAGCTCGTCGTGGTTTTCAATAATGCCGTTGTGCACGAGTGCGATGCGATCACGCGAAAAGTGCGGGTGCGCGTTGTGCGTGACCGGCGCGCCGTGTGTAGCCCAGCGCGTGTGGGCAATGCCGGTGTAGCCGGTGAGCTTGGTTTCGCGCACCTGCGCATCCAGCTCGGCCACGCGCGAGGTGCTGCGCGCCCGCTTGAGCGCGCCATCGGTATGCACCGCCACGCCGCAGGAGTCGTAACCGCGGTATTCCAGCCGGCGCAGGCCCTCGACCAGCATGGGGGTGATGTCTCTTTGCGCTACCGCGCCAACGATGCCGCACATGTTTTTCTCCAGATGGATGGCTTGACTATGGGCGCATCCTATCTGGTGCAGCGCACTATTTCATTTCAAATTTCTGTAGAATTTGAAATATATGTTCCATTGAGATATATTTTGAACTAATATTTCACTCAAATTGGCTTTGTATCGATAAATTGCATGGATAACCTCCCGAATTCTAGCGATGTGTTGCTGGATGACCTCGATCATCGCATCTTGGCGCAGCTCCAAATCGACGCCTCGCTCACCAACTTTGCACTCGCAGACAAGGTGCACGCGTCCCCGCCCACCACGCTGCGACGCGTGCGGCGGATGACCGAGCTGGGCATTATCGAAAAGACCGTGGCCATCGTGTCTGCTGAAAAACTCGGCCACGGGCTGACAGCGATTGTGGAGATCACGCTAGACGTGCAATCCGCTGAAAGCCTGCAGGCATTTGAAGCGCTTGCGGCGCAGGACGAAGCCGTGCAGCAGTGCTACCGCGTCTCTGGCGGCGTGGGCGGCACGGATTTTGTTTTGATCCTGCAGGTGCGCGACATGCCCGCGTACCACGCTACCGTGCACCGCCTCTTCACCGCGCAGGCCAATGTGCGCAATGTGCGCAGTTTTTTTTCAATTCACCGCAGCAAGTTTCAAACGCGGGTGGATTTAAAGTAGCTTTACGCAATATCCATGCGCTTTTCCAAGCATTTTTGCCTGAAAAAGCTTATGGATATTGCATAGAGAGTTGCTACGAACAGCTTAGTGAGCAGTGCAGCAGCGGCACGCGATTCCCGGACCGAGCGCAGCACACACAACTAAAGCAGGGAAATTCCGCTGCGCTGAAGACGCAGGAAATAGATGACGAACACCACAGTGAAGACGATGTCGCCCAGGATCACCACAATCGCAAACGCCGAGGTCCAGCCGTTCAGGTACATGTAGGCGAGGTTGAGCGCGAATAGCGCCTTGCCGAGCCCGCCCATGGCCACCACGCCAGAATGACGCGCCGGGTCACGCGCTACGGCGAGGAAGCCGAACCCGTAAAGCAAAGCAGTACCCCAAGCTCCACGATACACAGCGACTTGCACGGGGTCGGTCAGTGCATAACCGAACTCGCGTGCAAACATACCTGCCGGGTCGAAGACACCTGGTAGACCGCCTGCAAAATTCCAGATCGCAGCGATCAGAAACCAGGCGCGGAACAGGCGCACGTCCTGCGGAGGCAACGCGGGAGATGCAATGGCTGTAGTCATTCTCGATCCCTCGTGGTTTGGTCTTTCATGCTTCGAGTCCAGACCTCGCTGCGGCACAGCGGTCCGAGGCAACCAGTCACGCGTAGTTCTGTCGCTGACACCAGGCGCATGTATGCGCGAAAGGTTTTGCCGTCGTCGGGGTTGTAGAGCCACCCGCCGCGCCAGCCATCGTGCCCCGGAGCAAAGCCCCACAAGATCGGCAGGCCGATGAGGGCACGGCTACGCAAGGCGGGATCCCGGTTGCGTATGTCCTGGGTGTGACCTTGCGTGAAGCGGTCGTCGGTCCAGGCCAATCGTCCGCAGGGCGTCCCATCGCCGCAATCGGTGATATCTACCAGCGCACCGTAGCGCACCTCACGCCAGCGACCGGCCAGGTCACCTAAGCCGCCGGCTCTGGCGTCACCGGCCAGCAAGGTACAGACAATCAAGACGATAAATGCGGGATGCCACATGAACGACTCCAATATAATACTACGCGTTATACATAAATCAGACTGGCATGTCAACACGCGAGTCGGCGAAACTGGCGGTCGAAATAGAGGCGGAGCAATGACGAATCGAGCAGATCAAGACCGGCGTGGCAGGGGGCGTCCATCACGCTCGGCAGAGCAGATCGCAGACATGCGCGCCCATATCGCGGACTGTGCGCTTCGGCTCTTCCAGCAAGAGGGCTACGCCGCGGTCTCGATGCGCAAGCTGGCGACCGAGGCCGGCTGCACAACCAAGACGGTCTACGCGTACTTTGACGCCAAGATCGACATCCTAAGCTTGCTCTGGTCGGACGTCTTCACCACACTCTTCGACCAGCTTGATGCTGTTGCGGCGGCCAAGCGGGCACCAAGGGCACGACTCGAAGCGGTGGCGCAGGCCTACGTCAGCTTCTGGCTGGAGCACCGCGAGCAATACTTTCTGGTTTTCATGTCCGGCGGAATCTCGCGGGCCGAAGTTGAGGGCTATGTCGCGACCGGCGTGCCGCGCGCGCGCTTCGATCTATTCGTCCGATGCCTCGCCGACGCACTCGGAGGCAAGGCCGATGCCAAGATGTTGCGAGAGAGAAGCGAGGCCCTGTTTTGCGCACTCAACGGAATCGCACAAGCGTTGATCACCATCAGCGGCCACAACTGGTCAGCGCCCGAATCACTCGTGCGCATCGCCGTTCACGGAGTTTTGAGGTGAGGCCGCGGTGACCCGCCGCCGCAATGGCAGACCTTGAATCGCTCTACGCAATATCTATGGGTCTTTTCGGGCAAAAGTGCCTGGAAAAGCGCATGAATATTGCGTGTTTGCCTTCTAAATCACTCTTGTCAGCGCGCCCAACGCCGCGCCGTGTCATCCCAAAACGCTTGATGCTGCACATTCGCAAGCACTTGCACGCGGCGGCCTTGTGGGTCGCGCAGGGTACGGCCCATGGAAGCGCCTTTCACTTCAATGCGGATGGTTTCATCGCGCACGATAAACAGTTGCGGCGTGCCCAGATACGCGGTGGTGAGCACATCCCACACCGCGTAGGCGCGATAGGCGATCATCGCGTAACACTGACCAGCTAAATCAGACAGCGGATAGTGCCGCTGCGCCGCGAGCGTGGCACGAAACTGCGCAGACAATGGCACGGTGTCGGTCAGGTCGAGCGGACACATGGTCAACGGAATATTTGAGGCAAGCACAGCAGCCACCGCCGGCGGATCCCAAAACGCATTCCACTCTGCGCTGCCGTCGTGAAACGGCGCGTGCTGGGCAGATACATTACCTGCGCTACCTGTTTCCAGACTGTGCTGTACCCCCAGCGCGCCGCCCATCCACACCACGCGGCCAATCTTGCTGGCGGCTTGCGGATGGCGCGCGAGCAGCGCGGCGAGTGTGGATAGCGGGCCAAGCTCCAGCACCGTGACGGGTTGATCGCTTGCAAGCAATACGCGCGCGAGAAAATCCACGCCGCTGCCTTCCACGCGCGGCGCGAGCGGCAAGCCGGGCGTGTTCAGGATCGGCAGTTGATTGATGCGGCAACAGTCCACGCGCCACTCGTGCGGAAACGGGTTGGTGCCGCGCACTTCACTAGCTGCCACCGGTACGTGCGCGTGTTGCGCAAGGCCCAGCACTTTGCGGCTCGCTTCGACGCCATATTCCACGTAGCAATCTGCATCCGTCACGCACACGGCTTTGAGATCGTAGTGCTCAAACGTGCAGGCGAGCAGGAGCGAGAGCAGATCGTCTACGGCGCCGTCGTGGCTGAGAATTAAAGGTGTTTTTTCAAGCATGCAGGTTTATGGGGGCGTGCAACCGCTGATGAAAACCCCGTTCGGGCTGAGCTTGTCGAAGCCCAATTGCGCTTTTGGTTAGTTCGATTGTTCGCAAATGCGTTTCGACAGGCTCAACGCGAACGGATGGATCAATATTTGCTGAAATGATTTACGGCTTCTTCTTCACCGCCACCGGCTCGGGCAGTTGCTTGGCGGCGAGCGTGCGCACTTGCGCCACTAGGTTGTTATGCGCATCCAAAAACGCCGCGGCAATCACTTTGCCTTCATTGGTGTTGCTCCAACCCAGCCCGCCCAAGCCGCCGGTCTTGCCGATCGCGAGGCCGCCGATACCCAGATCAGTAGTGCGCGCCGCGCCGGTGGCGGATGAAAGCTGCTCGGTGGTTTCATTGTCAGTCAGCAGCAGCACCACTTGCGCCTCTTTGAACTTGACTTGCGAAGCCGCGCCGGCCACCTTGTCCATGCCGATGGCGGAGAGCACGCCGCCGATGTTGCGGCCGGCATCTTGCTCGGAAAACGTAAGGCTAGGCACCACGCTGTATTGCGCCATGATGCCGCGGCCTTTTTTCACATTGCCGGGATCGTCCTGCCGCAGCACGCCTTGATTCTTCAGCTCTTGCTCATTGATGGTCTGCTGCAGGCCGGAGTTGCGGTCCACAATCCGGAAGCAGCCGCTTTGCTGCATCAACACACGCACCAGCGGCAGCGGTGATTCCGGCAGCCCGCCGCGGCCAATGCCCACGTAGCCGCCGCGATTTTCAATCAAGGTCACGACCGCCACGGGTTCGCTGCACTGAATCAGTTCTTTGCTCGCGTTTTTTGCGCCTGCCGGGCCGGCCGAGCCCGTCACTACAGAACCGCCCTTGCCCAGATCGGTGCCAGCCTCTTGTTTGCCGCAGCCAAGCAAAACAGCGACTAGCGCAACCACCACTGCTGCGCGCATGACATACCTATTCATCTGCTCTCCTCCAACCTCACTAACCACTCCGCGGCGCAGATTACTGGACTGGCCGTTTGAAGCAGTGCCGTAAACCAAATACGCAGTATCCATGGGATTTTTCAAGCACAAATGGCTCGAAAAGCGCACGGATACTGCGTACTAACGTTTCAATGTGTGTTATTTCTTGACCTTCACCGGCCGCGTCCAGCCTTCAACACTCACCTGCTTCGCACGCGCCACAGTGAGCTTGCCCGCCGGCGCGTCTTTGCCAATGACGCTGCCCGCGCCGATCGTGGCATTCTCGCCAATGGTCACAGGCGCGACGAGCACGCTGTTGCTGCCCACATGCACGCCCGCGCCGATCGTGGTTTGGTGTTTATTCGCACCGTCGTAGTTGGCGGTGATGCTGCCTGCGCCGTAGTTCACGTTCTCGCCCACCACCGCATCGCCCAAATACGCCAAGTGCCCGGCCTTGGCGCCTTTGCCCATGCGGGTGTTTTTTAGCTCGACAAAGTTGCCGATATGCGCTTTGTCTTCCACCACGTTGCCGGGCCTAAGCCGTGCGAAGGGGCCGATGTCCACGCCTGCGCCCACCGTGCTGTCGGCAATGTGCGTGAAGGGCGCGATGATGGAGCCCGCACCAATGCTGGCGTTTTTGATGATGCAGTTGGCGCCAATCTTCACACCGTCGGCCAGTTGCACGTTGCCTTCAAAGATGCAGTTCACATCAATCTCAACATCGGTGCCGCAGGTGAGTGTGCCGCGCACATCAATGCGTGCGGGGTCGATCACGGTCACGCCTTGCGTCATCAAGGCCTCTGCGTTCGCGCGTTGATGTGCGCGCTCGAGCTGTGCAAGTTGTTTTTTGTCGTTCACGCCTTCCACCTCCCAGCGGTCATGCGGGTGCACGGTGTTCACCGCAATGCCATCGGCCACGGCCATGGCGATGATGTCGGTCAGGTAATACTCGCCCTGCGCGTTACTGTTCTTAAGTTTTGAAAGCCAGTGCCGCAGCTCCACCGTGGGCGCGCACAGTATGCCGGTGTTGATCTCTGTAATCGCCAGCTCGGCCTCGCTCGCGTCTTTGTGTTCCACAATACGGGTTACGTTGTGGCTTGAATCACGCACGATGCGGCCATAGCCACTAGGGTCTGGCAGCTTGACGGTGAGCAGGCCTACTTCAGTTTCGCCGGCGGCGCCCAGCAAGGATTGCAGCGTGTCGGCGCGAATCAGCGGCACATCGCCGGAGAGCACCAGCGTGCTGCTGGAGTCCGCCAGCAGCGGCATGGCCTGCAACACCGCGTGGCCGGTACCTAGCTGCTGCGCCTGCAGGGCAAACTCTACGCCCTGATGTTCAAATTGCTGCCTTACACTCTCCGCACCATGACCAATCACCACCACCAGCCGCTTGGGCTGAAGTTTTTGCGCGGCGGCAATCACATGCGCCAGCAGCGGCTTGCCGGCCAGCGGCTGCAGCACCTTGGGCAGCACGGAGCGCATGCGCTTGCCTTGGCCGGCGGCGAGGATCACAATATTCATCTGACTTTCCAAGTGGAGACGCACGTTTTATGCGCCTTTTGAACCATTTTTGCCTCAAAACCCGCATGAATATTGCGTACGGGCGATTCATATTTCTACTAATGATTGTAGCCGCGGTGAGTGGCTGCAGCGCCATCCGCCTGGCCTACAACAATGCCGAGTTTTTTGTATATCAGAGCCTGGACGGCTTTTTGGCCTTTGACGAGCAGCAAGAGCAACTGGCCAAGGGGCGCATTGCCGCGCTGCTGGCCTGGCACCGCAAAGAGGAGCTGCCAGACTACGCGCAGTGGCTCGCAAAACTACGCGCGCAGATTGATGCGCCGATGAGCGCCGCCCAGGTGCAGCAGCTCTCTGAAGACTTGCGCGCCAGAAGTGACCGTGTGATCGCACGCGCCACGCCTGAGCTGGCCGATCTTGCGCTCACGCTCACGCCGGAAAATTTAAAGCAGCTGCAAACCCGCTACGACAAAACCCAGGCCGAGCTGCGTAAAGAATATGTGGATCCGCCCCGCGCCAAACAGCTAGAGCGGCGGTTTGAGCAATTGCTCTCAAGTGCAGAGCGTTTGTTCGGCAGTTTTTCTGAAGAGCAGCGTGCGCAGCTACGCGTTGCCAGCGATGCGCGGCCACTGGACCACCGCAACTGGCTGGCCGAGCGTGCGCGGCGCCAGCAAGACATCATTTCAACGCTCACGCAAATCGCCACCGAAAAGCCGCCGCGCGATGTGGCCATCAGCAAACTGCGCGCGGTTGCGCAGCGCTTCTCACCCAGCCCGGATAGCGAACGCCGTGCTTACTTTGACCGTTTGAATCAGGCTACGTATGAAGCGCTGGCACTGGCCACCCGCATTGCCACGCCGCAGCAGCGCGCGGCAGCGCGCAGCACGCTTGATGGCTGGGCCAGCGACCTCACGGCGCTGGCCCAAGTCAAAACTCAATGATGCGCGTGTTTGTGGTGTGCAAGGCCGCCGTGCGCGATTACCTGCGGCGCAAGCGAACCGATGACCATAAACACGGCTGAGAAGAACAGTCCCACCAGATTGGCCGGGATCATCGCCTCTGGCGCAACGTTTGTCGCAGTGAGCCATGCACCCAGGCCGAAAATAATCGACGCGAGTGCGCCCTGCGTCGTGGCGCGCTTCCAGTAAGCGCCTGCCAGCAGAGGCACAAACGCACCGGCCAAGGTGACGTTGTAGGCGTTTTGCACCATCTCGTACATCGTGCTCTTGCTGTTCAGTGCAAACAGCAACGCAGCGGCGGTAAAGGTGACGAGAATGATACGCAGCGTCAGTAGAAACTGCGCGTCATTCATTTTTGGCGCGAACGGCCGCAGCACGTTTTCTGTAAACAGCGAAGTCGGCGCCAGCAGCGCGCCGGACGCGGTCGACAGAATCGCCGAGAGTAGTGCGCCAAAGAACATGATCTGCGCCCACAGCGGCATTTTGCCCAGCACCAGATCTGGCAGGATACGCTGCACTTCGCGCGCGTCCTCTGCGCCAAACAGCTTGGCCAGTTCCGGGTCAGCCACCAGCGCGGAGTAGGCGATGAAGATCGGCACGAAAGCAAAGCAGAAGTAAATCAGCGCGCCAATCACCGTGCCGCGCACCGCGGTGTTTTCATCTTTGGCACTGGTCATGCGTTGAAACACGTCTTGCTGCGGAATCGAACCAAAAGCAAAGGCAAAAAAAGCGCCGGCCATCGCCCACCACGCCTTGGCGTCATCAAGCGGCGGGAAGAAGTTGAACTTGCCTTCGGCGCTGGCCTGCGCGATTACCTTGGCCGGGCCGCCGGCAAGATCGCCCACGAGATAAGCCACGGCGGAAAGCCCGATCAGAATGATGATCGTCTGGAACAAATCAGTAAACGCCACCGACCACATGCCGCCAAAGATGGTGTACACAAGCACGACGGCAGCGCCAATCAGAATCGCGGTGTTCAATTCCACCGCGCCACCGGATAGGGCAAAAATCACAAGGCCAAGCGCGGTCATTTGCGCGGAAGTCCAGCCCAGATACGAAAGAACAATGGCCACGCTGGTCAGCACCTCGACGCTCTTGCCGTAGCGTTGTTTGTAAAAATCGCCGATAGTCAGGAGGTTCATGCGGTAGAACAAGCGCGCAAACAGCAGCGCCGCCAGCACCAGGCAGACCGACGCGCCAAACGGATCGCCCGGAATGCCGCCAAGGCCATCCCTTGCAAACGTGGCCGATACGGAAAGCACGGTCTCCGCGCCGAACCATGTGGCAAATACCGTGGCCACATTCATATACAGCGGCAGCGAACGGCCGGCGACCATATAGTCCTTGGCATTGTGCACGCGGCGCGCAGCAATCAGGCCGATTGCGATGGTGACAGCCAAATACATCGCAACGAAGGTGATCAGGGAAACATTCATAGGCGGGCTAGGGCTAACGAGTAGTTGATAACGAGAACCTTAACTATAAGGCGGCGCGCGCCGGACGTACAAGCGCAGCGGGGTTTTTAGCTGCGCCGCCACACCTGCCAGCGCACGCCGCCGCCAAAGGCTTTGAGCCGCGTGTCATGCGGCGCATCCGCTTGCAGATCAAACCCACGCAAACAGCCTTTTAACGCTTCGGGTGCAACCGCAAAGGGCGGGCCTTTTGATGCTGCTTCTGGGTTTGCGGGTTCACGCAAATAGAAAAACCCGGCCAGCAAGCCGCCGGGCGCAAGCCAGCGGTGCACAGCTTCAGACCACTGGCTGTGCATGTCTGCCGGCAGTGCGCACAGAAACGCCCGCTCGTACACGAGATCAAACGGCTGGCTTGGCGCAAAGGTGAACGCGTCGGCTTGCATCACTTTGCTTGCGAGCGGCCCGAGCACCTCGCGCGCCTTGGCAACCGCGGCGGCGCTGATGTCGATGGCAAGCACGTCGCAGCCGCAAGCGTGAAACGTTTGTACTTCGTAAGCGCTGCCCGCGCCGGGGATCAACACGCGTGCGCCGCGTGCCGGCTGCGTAGCTTCAAGCCAATCGATCAGGGGTTGCGGAGACTTGCCTTCGTCCCACGGCAGAAAATTCTTTTCAAACCGCTCATCCCAAAACTGCGCGGTGCGCGGGTCTCGCGTAGCGAATTGAGGTGAGCTAGAGGCCATCACCCACAACATTGAAAAAATGCCAGAGCGCAAAGATCAGATAAGCCACAACCAGCCCCATGCTGATCAATCCGGCCGCCAGCAGCGCCATCAGCCAGTGCAGGCGGCGCTGGCTTTTCGATAGTTCGCGTAAATGCTCAAGCACGCGCGTATCCAGCTCCTGCCTGGCAGGCGGCTCGGTGAGTTTTTGATGGATCAGGCGCGGCAGGTCGGGCAGCAGCTGCGCCCACTGCGGCGCTTCATCCGCGAGCCGCTTGTTCAAGCCTTCCCAGCCGATTTGCTCGCGCATCCAGCGCTCCAGAATCGGTTTGGCGGTGACCCACAGATCAAGATCGGGGTCGAGCGTGCGGCCCAGGCCCTCGGTGTTAAGCAAGGTTTTTTGCAGTAATACCAGCTGCGGCTGGATATCCACATTAAAGCGGCGGCTCGCATCAAACAGCCGCATCAGCACAATGCCGAGTGAAATTTCTTTCAGCGGCCGATCAAAAAAGGGCTCGCAGCAGGCGCGCACCGCAGCTTCTAATTCTTCGACGCGGGTATTCTTGGGCACCCAGCCGCTTTCAATATGCAGACTGGCCACGCGCTTGTAGTCGCGCCTAAAAAACGCCAGGAAGTTCTGCGCCAGGTAGTGCTTGTCGTTGTCTGACAGCGTGCCCATGATACCGAAATCCAGGCATATATAGCGGTTGAAATCATCGCCCACATAGCCCACCTGGATGTTGCCGGGATGCATGTCGGCATGAAAGTAGCCGTCTGCAAACACCTGTGTGAAAAAAATCTCCACGCCATCGCGCGAGAGTTTTTTTAGATCAATTTTCTTCTCTGCAAGCCGCTCAAGATCCGCAATCGGAATGCCGGTCATGCGCTGCATGGTGAACACGTGGCTGGTGCAGTAGTCCCAATACACCTCGGGCACGAGCAGCAGATTGCCGCGCGCCGTGCCGGGTGCAAAGTTGCGGCGTAGCTGTGCGCAGTTGGCCGCCTCGCGCAGTAGATCAAGCTCGTCAGTAAGGATGCGGACAAACTCCGCCACCACTTCTTTGGGCCGCAGGCGGCGGCCTTCGGTGGTGCGGTCAACAATGCTGGCCGCCACTTCCATCAATGCCAAGTCTTTATTGATCGCGGCCTGCATGCCGGGGCGCAGCACTTTCACAGCAACTTCTTTGCCTTCAAACTTGCCTTTGAGCACCGCAAAATGCACCTGCGCGATCGACGCGCTGGCCACGGGTGTTGAGTCAAAGCTGGCAAAGAGCTCGGAAGGTGGCTTACCGAGCGACTGCTCGATCACGCGCTCGGCAAAGCCCGCGGCTTCGGGCGGCACGCGGTCTTGCAGGCGCGCGAGTTCATCGGCAATGTCATCGGGCAGCATGTCGCGCCGCGTGGAGAGTAGCTGGCCGAATTTGACAAAGATCGGGCCAAGCTCTTCAAACGCGCGGCGCAGGCGTTCACCGCGCGGTGCGGCTGGCTCCGGCAGCAGATGCAAGGGCGCAAACATCAGCCGCAAGGCCAGCGGTACGCGCTGGCCGCGGGCAAGCGTATCGAGCCGGTAACGGAAGGCGACTGCGCCGATTTTGAGCACGCGGGTCAGGCGCATGGGTTTACGCCTTTTCCAACAGTTCAACGCGCTTGCAGATGCGCTCGAGTTGATCGCGCGTGGCCCGCAGCTCTTGCGCAAACGCGGCAAACGGCTCGCGCGGGGTGATGATGGGATCATCATGCGCGACGCGCTGCACCGCAAAGGCCAGCGCGCGGCCGCCATGTTCCTTGAGCGCCGCAAATGCGCTGGCAAGACCGGTGGCGATGCGATGCGCGGCGATGTCGCCCACGACCTTGGCGAGTTCATGCTCCACATCCAGCCGCAGATTGCCGGCGACATCGCCTAGCGCATGCGCAAGGCCCGCATCGCCCTCAATGCGTACGTGCGACAGGCGCTGCGCCGCATCGGCAAACAACGCCTGCGGAGTAAGTGAGACTTTGACGTTGGGCTCGGTGATTTCACCGGGCGCATCCGCGCGCGCGCCGGTCAAATTGCCCTTGGGATCGATGACAAAGGTGAGCGTGAACGGTTCCAGCCGCACCGCCAATTGCTTGCCAGCGTGCGGCGCCAGTTGCGCCAGCGCCCACGGCTCCGCGCCCAGCACGCGCGAGAGCGCAGCAGCAACCAAAGAAGACAACATCTGATCAATGACCATGCGGGCGGAACCGGAAGAGAGTGCAAGCCCGCGCAAAGATTCGCGCAAGCGCAGCGTTGTTATGCGGTGAAGTGTAGCCCGGAAGGCGGCGCTGACCGTGCGCACGGCACGGGAGCGCGCGGAAGAATCAAAGACTTTGAATTGCGGTGAGCCGCCAGGTGCCTGCGTCGCTCACGAGCGACCACACGCAGTCAAACCGCTTAGCCGCGGTTTGCTTAACGGCGCGGTACAGGCCGAAGAACCGCACCTCGGCCGTGTCTGCGCCGCTGCCAGAGGTGGCGCGCAGCACCTGCGCCTCAAGCGTGAGGATATTGACCGCGCCGGAATCGCCTTGCGCCGCCTCAATCTGCCGCACAAGACTGGCGAAAGACGCCGGGGCGATCAAACGTTTCATTTCAAAATCGTCGCGTGAATCCCAGGCTGTGGTCAGCCGCATGAAGAGCACTTTGGCCTCGCGCTCAAACGCAGCGGCATCAAAGTCCCGCGGTACTGCTGCGCCAGCGCTTGGCTCAGCGGCCGCTTCTTTAGCTTTTTGCACCGGCTGCGTGGCCATGTGCTGCACATTGCCCACCAGTTTGGGCGCTGACGGAACCCAGGTTTCTACGCCAAGCTGTTCTTGTTCATACGCGCGGCCACGCACGGCATGCGCGCTGCCTGCGCTGCGGCGCCGTTTTTGCGCAGGGCTGGGCGCAGGTACCTGCTGCGCAGCGTGGCGGTACCAGCCCCACCCCGCAGACCCCAGCAAGGTAGCGCCAAGTGCACCGCCCAGCAGCCACCACAGCGGCAGGCGTGTGCTGGAGGCTGCGGTATTGGATTTGGGCAGCGGCTGCGACAAACCGCTTGCAGAAGAATCGTGCACGCCACGCGCGGGTGTGCTGATGGACGCACGCGCCTGTTTGGCGTTGTCAGCAGACGGTTTGGAGATATTTTGCGCCTGCGACGGCTTTGCAGCGGCAAGCCAACCCACCGCCAGTGCCGCGGCAGCAGCAACCTGGACAACTTTGCGGAGGATGGACAAGCGCTCGCGCGCCAACATGGACTTCATATTGGCAGCGTAGAAGGGGCGCGATACGCGGGCAATACGCTAATTTAAGTAGCACCGTCGGCCCTGGTGCACGGCGCAACACGCGCTAGAGTTTGGTGCCGATGTGCAGCGCAACAACCCCGCCGGTGAGGTTGTGATACCGCACTCGCGCGAGGCCTGCGTCCTGCATCAACTGCGCCAGCGTTTCTTGGTCAGGATGCATGCGGATTGATTCCGCCAGATACTGATAACTTTCTGAATCATTTGCAAAGCGCTTGCCCAGCCAGGGCAGCACTTTGAACGAATATGTGTCATACGCGCCGGCCAGCGGCTTGGCCACCTTGGAAAACTCCAGCACCAGCACTTTGCCGCCGGGCTTGGTGACGCGCCGCATTTCCGCCAGCGCTTTGTCTTTATGCGTCATGTTGCGCAGGCCAAAAGCCACGCTCACGAGGTCAAAGCTGTCATCGGCAAACGGCAGCGATTCTGCGTCTGCCAGCGCCACCGGCAGCATCAACCCCTCGTCCAGCAGACGGTTGCGGCCTTCGGTGAGCATGGATGAATTGATGTCTGTCAGCCACACTTGGCCGGTTGCGCCCACGCGCCCCGCAAACGCCCGCGCCAGATCGCCCGTGCCACCGGCAATATCCAGCACCTTCATGCCCGGCGCCGCGCCCGACGCCTCGATCGTGAACGCCTTCCACGCCCGGTGCAGGCCCAGCGACATCAGGTCGTTCATCAAGTCATAGTTTTTAGCCACCGAATGAAAAACGCCGGCGACTTTGCCCGCCTTTTCTTCTTCGTCGACCTTTTGGTAACCGAAATGGGTTTTGCTCATGGCGAGGATGTTAACTGCGCGCTACAGCTCGCTGACAAGGCCGAGTGAACTCCGCGCAAAAGATGGTGAAAACAACTCGATCAAAAAGGCATATACGCAATATTGACGGCGTTTTCCAGCGAGTTTTGGCCAGAAATGCCCTTAAAAATTGGAAGGGAAATTGAAGAGGCTTACTGAATAAGCGTTTTCAATAATTTCTGCCTGAAAATACTCATGGACATTGCGAGGAGTCGCTCAAGAAGCAGTTCAAGGCCATCAAAACCGCTCTCGCAGGCACTTGCGAAGGCTCTACATATCAGTAATTAGGCAAAATCCACACGCACTCTACGCAATATCCATGCGCCTTTTCAGCCGTTTTTGCCTCAAAACCCGCATGGATATTGCGTGCAGCACTTGAGATTCTAAGCCAAATCAACCGCACCCGCCGCGCTTTGCCTCAGAAATCTTGATATTGGCCGCCGCCAGCGCGGGATCACGGCTCGCCCCCGCGGCCGCCAAATCGTCCAGATACTTTTGCCACAGCGCCTGCTGATTCTCGCCTAGCCAATACAGATAGTCCCAGGAGTAAATGCCGGTGTTGTGACCATCAGAAAACTGCGGCTGCACCGCGTAATTGCCCACCTGCTCCAGCGTGTCGATGCCAACGTTGCGTTTACCAACCTGCAACACCTCCTGCCCCGGCCCATGCCCCCGCACCTCGGCCGAGGGCGAATACACGCGCAGCATCTCAAACGGCAGCTTGAACTGCGCGCCGTCGGAAAAAGACACTTCCAGCATGCGTGAGGTGCCGTGCAACACAAGGGAGGCCGGAAGCGGCGAAGTACGAGAAAGCCCAGACAAGATTGCTGCTCCTTTAGCGGTGGCTAAATCTGTTGCACAAGCTCGCCCGCTCATCGCCGAGATTCGTCCACTTGTCTTTCAGGCGATCATAGGGAAGAGCCTTTCGCGCATACTGCACGTGTCTGAGAAGAGGATCCTATGGCTACATCAATCATAAAGTTTACCGCAGCCCTTGCGCTTGGGGGATTATTATCCCCGACGCCGAGCTGGGGTGCTGACCCGGCATCCGGCCTTTGGCATTTTTGGCGCTCGTCGACCCCAAACAAACCCGCCGCACGCCCAAAAGTCGGGCTTTGCTTGACCGCTAGCGAAGCGAAAGACATAGCGGTGCTGACCGGTGAGATTCCAGGCGACTCCACTTGCAGGCCGATCAATGCTCAACGCGGAACTAGCGGTGCTTCTTATTCGCTGCTTTGTGCAGAGGGAAAGCCGCCGATGAAAGTTGTCTCAACCTTCTCAGAAAACGAAATCCGCACTCAAGTGAGTGCGGATGACGGTGCGAATCGTGTTACTTACGTTTTTGGCCAGCGCGTCGCAGACAAATGCGTGAAGTAATGTCGAATAGATATCGCAAAATCAGACGCCCTAGTAGGAACTCCGCTAGCGGTTTTACTTTGATTGAGCTTGTTGTCGTTGTGACCATCGTCGCAATCCTAACTGGGCTTGCGTTGCCCAGCTTTGCCTCATTTATACGTCGCACACAAATTGCAAATGCCTCTAACGATCTAATCTCTGGCTTCAATTACGCACGCGCTGAAGCAATCAAACTCGGCACACCGGTGGTTGTCTGCCCAAGTACAAACTTTACATCTTGTGCTGGAGGCACGGCTTGGGAGAATGGATCCATCGCTTATGTTGATACAAACGCCAATGGAGCAGTTGATGCGGGCGAGGTCGTTTTTCGAAGAACACCGGCAGCTCCGGTAGGAATCACAATAGAACTGGGCGGTGCAGCGCCAGTTTCCGCTATCCGCTTTGCGCCAAATGGTCTGCTGCATGGTGCAAATGCCGGGTATCGCATGACGATAGCAAACGCAAACTCACCTACAGGTTCAAATGAAGAGCGCTACATCTGTGTTGCGCGTGGCGGTCGTGCAGTAGCTATGTCATTCAACACCTATGCGAATGACGCCAGATTCAACAATTGCGGGGGTTGATGATGATCTTTGAATATCAAGTCTCGAAGCAGCAACGCGCAAAGTCCGCAACGGCTGGACAGGGGTTTTCGATACTGGAATCATTGGTTGCGCTGGTGGTGCTTAGTATAGGCGTCCTCGGCGTAGCCTCTGTTCAACTCAGCACGCTGAAACTCAATCAGGTTTCTCAGCAGCGCTCAGTTGCAACGCTTGCGATCAACAATATCACCGATCGAATGCGCTCGAACTTGATTGGCGTTCGGGCGGGGAACTACGCATTCAATTTCGACTATTTGTCTGTGGCAGCAAACAAACCCGCAGCGGTGAACTGCACGACCAGCTGCACAACCGCACAGATTGCGCAGCAGCATCTCAACCAGTGGCTAACAGAACTGGATGCTTCTCTCCCCGAAGGTCGAGGTGTGATAACTGGCGGTGCGAATACAACCTTTCAGATTGCAGTTATGTGGAGAGAGAAAGATCTGGGGATTAATCAAAGCCTCCGGTCGACTCGCGCCTGCCCCAACGTTGCAACCTTGCCGCTCGATGTCCAATGCGTTGTAGCGAATTTCCAGCCATGAACATCGAGACTGCATATACTGCGCACGCGTCGCCAGCGTTCCGGCAGAAAGGCTTGACCCTCGTTGAGCTGCTTGTCGCTGTGGCCATAGGTTTGATCATTACTGTGGCTGCAGGTTCCGTGTATCTGGTTGCGCAGCAAGGCTTTCGTACCAATGACGATCAGACACGCATACTGGAAAACGGTCGCTTGGCGATGGAGCTTGTTTCCAGAAACGCCCGCATGGCTGGGGCGCCGACTTTTGTTGCGGCTACCCCGAATACGGACCCACTGTTTCCTGCA
Organism: Burkholderiaceae bacterium; assembly: GCA_051649325.1. GTDB lineage: Bacteria > Pseudomonadota > Gammaproteobacteria > Burkholderiales > Burkholderiaceae_C > JBJOQV01. Next base: position 28,048 of record JBOFGW010000499.1, read on the forward strand.
ATTGCGGTCCAGGGAACGGAGGGAGGCGCCGCCCCCGATTCGGTTACTTTTCGCTACTGGAGCGACCGAGCCTATGACAGTGCTCTCCTCACTGGAGCAGACTGTCTAGGCCAAAGCGTTGGTGTGGGCATTGTTCAAAATACTTATGCCATCGCTAACCAGCAGCTGACGTGTCAGGGTAATGGCGGCGCGCCTCCAATTGGCGCCGCCCAACCAATCGTCACGCCCGTCGTCGACCTACAGGTGCAGTACGGCATTTCCAGCGCGGTAGATACCTGGGTTGTTGATCGAATCGTTACCGCCAATAACGTACCTGATTGGAGATTAGTACGAATGGTCGACGTGTGCGTTGAGTTGATTTCATTTGAACCCAACACGATTACTGGAACAACGCCGGGCGTGAATTGTCGCGGCGTTGCCTTCCCCAACGACAATCGTGTTCACCGCCTGTTTCGCACCAGCGTGAACGTCCGTAATAGCACCCGCGGCAATATCTTCGACCCTTCTGTTGCGCCATGAACAACATTTACTTTAGGTCTCCACGCAGTCGGGGCTTCGCGCTTTTTTCAGCACTTATGTTTTTGATTGTGCTGACGGTGCTCGCTGTTGCTGTGCTGCGTTCAACAACCGTCAATGAGCGAATCGCCGGCAATGACTTGGATAGAACGCGTGCGCTGCAAGCGGCTGAAGCAACTCTGCGGGATGCAGAGCAGGACATACTTCGAATCCGAAGCGCTGGCGGAACCCCTTGCGCTGTAGCTGATCCTTGCCGCGCAGAAAACGCTTGGCCCAACCCAGATTCAGGCCTGACAGATCTTGGAGCAGGTAGCGTGTTTGGTCTCCCAAGCTGCGTTAATGGGCTGTGCTATTTCACTGCAGCTGAGTACGCGGCAGCAGGATTTGTTGCACCTTGGCAGAGCACCTCCCCCTTGTTCAATGCATCTGCCAACTATGGTCAGTTCTCTGGTGCGAATTGGGCCGCGTTGAATATTCCAGTCAGTCGGCCGCGCTATTGGGTTGAAGTGTTTTTCAACACCACTCGATTCGCTCCTTATTACCGTATTACCGTTCTTGCTACTGGGCTAAATCAGAATACTCAGGTCATGCTGCAGACCATCTACGAACCTTGAAATAGGCTTTGCCATGAATGTGAAACCACTGTTCACGAAACAAACGATCTGCATTAGCGTTGCGTTAGCGTTCGGTTCGCCCGCGCATGCAGTGCTTGGTTTGAACCAGATCCCTCCGGACGCCATCACGCCGCCGGTCCCTAACCTCATTGTGACTCTGGATGATTCTGGCAGCATGGCTGCGGAAGTTCCTTACGATCCTGCAATTACCTATCAGATTCCCACGGACCGTAGCGGGACCTCGCTAACAAATCGAGTCTTTCCACGGGCGTACACAGACGGATTCAATGCGACGGGCGACTTTGACGTCACGACGCGGCCTGAATACACAACGGTCACAGACACCGCTAATTTCACTAACTGGTTTTCGTTCTATCGCACGCGCAACTTGTCAATGAAAGCGGCTGTTTACCTTGCATTCGCTCCGAGTGTTGTACCTGACGGCCGGATTCGCCTTGCGTGGCAAGGGTTGAATGCAACTTGCACCAACGGGTTTCCAGCGACCAATAACTGTCCAGTCGGCCTTGGTTCTAGACGTAACGCCATCAGCTCATACGAGGGCGATCACCGCACCAATTTCTTCAATTGGGTACGAAGCGTGCCAGCCTCCAGCAACACGCCTTTGCGTGCAGCATATGATCGTGTTGGGCAGTATCTGCAAGTCACTGGTACTGATAGCCCCTATGCGAATACACCCGGTACAGCCAGCGCAGCGGCCGTGCAGTCTTGCCGACGCTCGTATCACATTTTGTTTACGGACGGTCAATGGAACGATAATACGGGGCAGTGGAATCCCACACCGACACCCAATCAGGACAACACCGCGATAGCCGCTTTGCCTGCTGACGTCTCGGGCGGTGCAGGGCCTGCCTATACACTGCAACGCCCCTATCCTGGGCGCACCAACGGAACAGAAGGTCAGAACTCTCTGGCAGATGTGGCGTTCCGCTATTGGGCAACGGATCTGCAACCGAGCGCTCAATTCAAGAATGACGTTATCCCTTCGATCAAACGTCAAGGCTCCGAGGACTACAAAGACGGCGCCACAACAGTGGCAACAGTTGGCGAGTTCTGGAACCCTAAAAACAACCCAGCTTACTGGCAACATCTTCAAACATTTGCGGTTGGTTTTGGTGAAGCCGCTGACATGAGTGCGGCAGCTGCAGGTGTCGCTAGCTCTGTCGCACCGACGTTTGGAGGCACAACTACAGCCGGTGACTCGTTTGCACAGCTTGTGGCAGGTACCCGGGAATGGCCGACAGTAAACAACTTTGACTTGCGGCAGTTTGATCTTTGGCATGCAGCTGTTAACTCTCGTGGGGATGTTTACCCGGCGCAAAACTTACAGAGCCTGGTTGACGCGTTCAAGAAAATTCTGGGTGAAATTCTGGCTGGTAATGGCCCGACCGGTGGCGCTGCAAGCTCCTTGTCTTTCTCGCCTGGGTTTTTGGCGGTTCAAGCGGGTTATATAGGCACGCCTAATTGGCGTGGGAGTTTGCTTGGCTTTGGTCAAACCGGCGGTGCTATCAACGCTACCGCCGACTTTGACTCGCAAGTAGCAATCACCGCCCAGCCTGAAGATACGCGCGTAGTTCTTACGGCGAGCGCGCCAACGACAGCGGTTCCGTTTAGGTGGACGATTAACGGCTCAACATCAATGAGCGTATTTCAGCAGGAAATGCTCAACAAAAATCCACTCAGCCCTACCGGTGCAAGCGATGGATGGGGTGCATATCGCGTGCGCTATCTGCGTGGTTCTACCGCCAACGACACCCCTGTTTTAGGCGAACCCACTTTCCGAGACCGCCAAAGCGCGGTTTTGGGTACCATTGTCAACTCCGAACCGCGTTTTGTCGGTGTGCCGCGCTCTGGATTCGCAAATGCGTCATACAAAGCATTTCGTGATGCAAATGCAAGCCGCGAGAAGTTGGTGTATGTCGGTGCGAACGACGGCATGCTTCACGCGTTTAATGCGGATGCAACGTCTTCCCTCAAAGGTCAAGCAAGGTTGAGTTATGTTCCGCGCGGAGTTTTCTCTCGCTTGTCTGAGTACACAGACTTGTCATATACCCATAAGTATTTTGTTGATGGCCCAATTTTCCAGGGCGACATCTCTACGGTAGCAAATCCCACAAGCGCTGCCGATTGGAAGTCGGTCTTGATCGGAGGTCTTGGTGCGGGCGGCAAAGGTTTGTTTGCACTAAATGTTACAAACCCAGCCAACTTTTCAGAAACGAATGCAAGCTCAGTTGTGATGTTTGACTACACCGCACCTGCTGATTCACTGACCACGTCAGCGTCCACGGCGTTTACCGCCGAAAGTGGGGCTGCTGGGGTGATGGCGGAGTTCAGTTCGAACCTTGGTCAGATCTTCGGAGACCCAGTGCGCGATCCTTTTGTCGGCCGCAATCTTCAAATTGCTCAGCTTGCGGATGGGCGATGGGCTTTGATTTCGGGCAATGGGATCAACAGCACCCAAGAAAAGGCCGCTCTCTATGTCTTCTATCTTGACAGTGCGGGTGGTTTCAGAAAAATTGTCCCCACCAATGCGGCTGCCAATGGGCCGAACAACGGCCTATCAACACCCCTGCCAACTGATTCCGATGGCGATGGCCGCGTGGATACGGTCTATGCAGGCGACCTAAAGGGGAATTTTTGGAAATTTGATCTATCTAATGCAGTACCTTCTTCGTGGGTGGTTGCGAATGGTGGAGCACCGTTGATAACTACAGTTGGCAATCGACCAATCACTACAGCTCCTATCATTACGTCGCACCCGGAAGGCGGATCATTTCT
>JBOFGW010000500.1:0-17847 GCA_051649325.1 Burkholderiaceae bacterium
AACTTCGGTTGCGGCGCGCAGTCAGTAGCCCATGCAAAGTACCGGTTCGCTTGCCGCGCTGCTTCAGCTGGCTTAACCGCAATTGCCGGTTGGCGGCTTCTCCTATTCGCAAGGGCTGGAGGCTGCGGTCAACGCCGGACTGGTGCACGATGCCGCAACCACGCAGCGCTGGATTACAGATCAGTTCAGCAGCGCGTTTGCCACCTGGGAGCTGCCCACATTGGCCGCGATGCACGCGGCCTGCGTGCGCGGCGACGCTGCCGCGCTTACCGCCCTAAACGCGGAGTTCATTGCCAGCCGTGAAGCCCGCGAGCTGCGCGAAGAAACGTTGCAAATGGGCTGGTCACTGCGGTCTTTACTTGGCGCGCTGCTGGAGGATCAACCGGAGAAGCATGCCCTGCTGCAAGAGATGCCACACGTGTGCTATCCGGCAGCGTTTGCATGTGCCGCCGCCGCTTTTGACCAGCCTGCCCTGCAGGCGGTGACCGCTTACGCGTTTGCATGGGTCGAGAACCAGGTTGCCGCGGCAATGAAGGCCGCGCCGCTTGGCCAAGTGGCCGGTCAACGCGTGCTACGCGCTTTTCATCCGCTGATTGATACGGCTGCAGCGCGCGCGATTGCGATACCGCTTGATGAGCGCAGCAGTTTTGCACCGACGTTGGCGATGCTCTCGTCACGCCATGAGACGCAATACTCAAGGTTATTCAGGAGCTAAATATGCGAAGCAAGAAAAACCCGCCGCTGCGCGTGGGTGTGGGCGGCCCAGTGGGCAGCGGCAAAACTACGCTCGTGGAGATGCTGTGCAAATCCATGCGCGACAGTTATGACTTGGTGGTGATCACCAATGACATTTACACCAAGGAAGATCAGCGCCTGCTCACCGTTGCCGGTGCGCTGCCACCTGAGCGCATTATGGGCGTGGAAACGGGCGGCTGCCCGCATACCGCTATCCGCGAAGATGCATCCATCAACCTTGAAGCGGTGGATCGCATGCTGGGCAAGTTCCCTGAAGCGGATGTGGTGTTTATTGAAAGCGGCGGAGACAATCTTGCAGCCACATTCAGTCCCGAGCTGTCTGACCTGACCATTTACGTGATCGATGTTGCCGGTGGCGAAAAGATTCCACGCAAGGGCGGGCCCGGCATTACCAAAAGCGATTTGCTGGTCATCAACAAGACCGATCTTGCGCCGCACGTGGGTGCCGATCTGGCGGTGATGGAGCGCGACACGCTCGTGCAGCGCAAAACTATTCAAGGCCAACGGCCGCACGTGTTCACTAATTTGAAGACGCTTGACGGTTTGGCCAAGGTCGTCGCGTTCATCGAAGAACAGGGGATGTTGCGCCAATAGGACGTTGCCGTTGACGGCACGTCATTAATTGCCAAAAGACCTACGACCTCACGCGCTGCTGCGCGCTGTCCTCCACGACAATTGCATTAGTAATTAGTAGCTAGAAAAAAGCGATTTCGGGGGACAGTCATGGCATACATTATTCGGTTTGGCCGCATCATTGCGTTTGCAGGTTTGCTTTGCAGCGCACCTGCTTGGGCGGCAGACCCTATCAAGATTGGATTTGTGTGCCCGTTTAGCGGCGGCTCTAAAGACTTTGGCATGAGCGCGCGCATGGGCGCAGAATTAGCGGTTGAAGAGATCAATGCAGCCGGTGGATATTTAGGTCAGCCGCTGCAACTGGTGCTCAAAGACGACGAGGGCAAACCAGATAACGCGCAGCGCATTGCCGATGAGCTGATCAACAAAGACAAGGTTGCCTTTACTGTCGGCTTTTGCAACACGGGTGTTGCCGTTAAGGCCATCGACGCGTTTCAAAACGCCAAGCATCTGTTGATGGTGCCGGTATCTACAGGTACGGCGTTGACCAGCAAGTTTCCCGCCAAAGACAGCTATATCTTTCGCATGAGCGCGCGCGATGCGATCCAGGCGCCGTTTATTGTGGATGAAATCCGCAAGCGCAAACTCAGCCGTGTAGCGATCTTTGCAGACAAAACCGGCTATGGCGAAGGCGGCTTGAAAGACGTGACGGCCGCGCTTGCTAAGGACGGCATTGAACCGGTGTACGTCGCGCGCTTTGACATTGGCGTGAAGTCATTGGTGGATGAGATGCGCGCAGCACGCGCGGCCGATGCACAAGTCATTGTGTCTTACACGGTTGGCCCTGAAAACGCTGTGGTGGTCAAGAGCCGGGCCGAGGCCGGCGTGAACACGCCGCTGATTGGTTCGTGGCCGATGTCTTTCCGTACTGTGTTGGAAGGTGCTGGCAATGCGAGCAACGGTGTGATGATGGTGCAAACGGTGATTGAAGATTCCGGCAATGCACGGCGCAACGGTTTCATCCTGGCGCTAAACCGCAAGATGCAGGGCAAGCCAACGGGTTCTCTGATGGCTGCCGCGCAGTCATATGACGCGGTGCTGCTCATGGTGCATGCGATGTTTCAAACCAAAGGCGATTTGTCTTCTGCTGCACTCAAGGGTGCGCTGGAAGATCTCAAGCGGCCGTACTACGGCGTGGTGGCCGTGCATGAAAAGCCCTTCTCGGCAGAGAGCAAAGACGCGTTTTCTTCCAGCATGATCTGGCTGGGCAAATGGAGCAACGGCCGTATCGACTTTGTTTATCCCGAAGATGCCAAGCGCAGTGCCATCGCGCGCAAAAAGTCCAGCTAAAAACTCTGCCGGAGAAAAAAGAGGCGACCCTTCGGCCGCCTCAATCTCCTTCAGATACTCGTTTAAGCCGCGCTTAGTCTTCCTGCTTCACGCGCGTGGCAATCAGCACATCGCCGTTCATGCTGCGGCCTTTGACCTCGACATTCATGCCGTTTGCGAGCGCAGATGCACCAGCGCGCAAGCGAAGCTCGGCTTTTGAAGCATCGATCTTCTGGCCTTTGACTTTGAAGTCGCTGATCGACACGTAGTCGGTGATGGCGCCTTTGAACTCAAACTCAACTTCTGCGCCGTCGCGGTCTTCAAACTTGACCTTGCGCGCTTGAATCACGCCGGCAGTGACAGCACCTTCCACTTCCACCAACGCACCGTCTTTCAGGTCGGCCGCGGTGCCGCGCAAATAAGTCGTCGTTGCAGACACTTTGACTGCAATGCCGGCCACTTTGAAGTCGTCACCATTCTTGCCGGTGACAAAACCTTTGACCTCTGCCTCAGAAGCATCGCCTTGCGGTGTGGCCACCAGCGGGCGGATTTGCGTTGCAGCGATGACACCGCCCGCAGGTGCGGTGCGGGTTTTGACGCGTACCAGCGTGCCAGCCGGAATCGGATTTGGCAGATCACGCAGCACGCTTCCCGTGTCGGTGTAGTTCACTGTGAGCGTGCCGAGCTTGAAGCTGGTGGCGGTAGGCACTGGCGTTGCGGCAACCGCGCCCACGGTCTTGAACACTGCGTTGGCCTGCGGTGGGCGTTTTTGCATGCGGGTGGCGGTGATCAAGCCGGTGGCGTCGGGCAGGCCATGCACTTGCACGATATCGCCTGCTTTCAGATCAGACAGATCAGGCAGCACACGCTCAAATAAAGTAGCGTCATTGACTTTAACGCTCGCGCCCATGGCCACGAAGCTTTTGGCGGCCGCATCAACAGACTCCACCGGGCCGCGCACTTCAGCGCCCATCTCGATGCGGTCTGCCTTGCCGGTTACACCGTCGTCATTGATCTTGCCTTCCACACGCACGACCATGCCCAGCTTCAGGCCGCCTTTGTCGTCGTCTTCGTCTTCCACTTCGATCTTGGCGGTGCTGTCGTCGAAGCGAATGCCGTTGACGATCACGCTGCCAAAGCCCAGCACCGGGCCGTGCGTCATGGAGGTTTTTGCGCTTGCTGCCGGGGGTGGCGCAACGCTGGCGGAATCTCCGCCACCGCCACCGCATGCGCTAACGATAAGCAAAGATGCGGCCGCCAGCAAAAGTGAAGCTTGTTTCCAGATGGGTTTCATGTCTATCTCCAGTTGGGGTTGCAAGGCGGGCACAGCCAAATGTGGCCGCGTCCGCGCGGTACTGCTGCCGATCTCCCCATCCGCCACCCCCTGGTTAAGCGGATTGCTAAGCCCTCGGCAAAGGCTTAAAAAATTGTTCCGGCCGGAGAGGCGGCAGTCGTCACGCAGGGAGCGACATGGCGGCTGCCGCCGCGGCCAGAAACTCAAATCAGCTCATCGAAAAGTCACCCGTGTGGCAAGCAGCTTGCCGTTATCAATCACGCTGCCGCGCACTTCAACATTTTTGCCGTTGGCCAGGTCGGCCGCGATGCCATTGTCAAAGCGCACGCCGCTGCCGCTGGCATCAATGCGCTGGCCTTTGACTTTGAAATCTGCCGCCGATACAAAATCCGTCACCGGTCCTTCAAAGCGGAACTCATTGCCGCCGCCTTGCACGTCTTTGAACTTGATGCGCTCTGCCTGCAATACGCCGTTGACCAGCTTGCCTTCTGCTTCCACGCGCACACCATTCGCCAAATCAGCCTGCGTGCGGTTGCCGGGTGAGTACTGCGTGCTTGCGGACACGGCCACCGCCAGCCCTGAAACTTTGAAGTTTGCGCCGGCAAGTTCGGTGATGAAACCTTCAATCTCTGCGTCAGCCAGCGCAGCAGAAGCTTGTGTCATGAACGGCCGGATCTGCGTGGCGGTAATCGCGTCCGCAACCGGCGCAGCCTGCGTCTTGACGCGCACCAGTGTGCCCGCTGGAATGGGCACCGCAAGATCGCGCACGGCACTCGCCGCAAAGTTGACTGTGAGCGTGCCGAGCTTAAAGCTGGATGCCGTCGGTGCAGGCGATGGCCCCACCACACCCACCGTCTTGTACACCGGCTGCGCCTGCGCCGGCCGCTTTTGCACGCGCGCTGCAGACACCGCACCAGTCGCATCCGGCAGACCATGCACTTGCACGATTTCGCCTGCGGCAAGATCGCTCAAGTCAGCTTTCACATTCACAAACACGGTGGCGGGCGTGGTGAGCACTTGCGCGCCCATGGCCACAAAGCTTTTGGCTGCCACATCCACCACACTCACCGGGCCGCGAATTTCCGCGCCGGATTCAATCTTGTCGGCCTTGCCGGTGATGCGGTCGCTATTGAGCTTGCCTTCAAGCCGCACCACCATGCCCAGCTGCAGGCCAGCGCCGTCATCGTCACCGTCTTCAATCGAGATTTGCGCGGCGGAGTCGTCATACTTCACATCACCGACGATCACGCTGCCAAAGCCCAGCACGGGGCCGACGGTTAGCGTGACGCCGGTGCCGCCGTCAGTCGCCGGAGCTGAGGCTACAGGCCCAGAGCCTCCGCCACATGCAGATACCAGATAGATCAACGACAACAGTAGTGCTTTTTGGCTTAATTTCATGAGTTGATCTCCTTAGAGTTCTCCGGCCCACATTTCATTTCCTCAAAGTAGGCATACATCCCGATACGCATTTGGTAAGGGATAGTTTCATTTGTTGGCAGCTCAATCATTCGCTTCAGTATGACCGCTCTGGTTTGCGCCCAGTGGTGCTTGGCCAGCCGGTGCAGTTCGGCACAATCTTCTTTTGTTATCTGAACGACATTCACAGCGCGCTCAAGAAAGGGATCCGCTGTTCCAGCGGTGTTCGATACCGCTGCGGACAAGTGGGCAGCTGTGTTTTGAGCCAATACCTCAAGCATTTCAATGCTCGTACCGGGTGGAACAAAGGTACTGGCAGCTAACGTTACAGTTTCATCAGATTTGCGGACGAGCCCCAGTCGAATCAACTCATCCAATAGTGAGCGATGGTGGACATCTTTTACATTCGCTCTAGCCAATTTCTCGAACGATAGTGAGGCGGAAGGATCCGAGATTGGGAGCGTTTCAAGGCTCGCATCCGAGTCTGCTTTCATGCGCCACGCGGTAAAAACAACCAACGCAAGGGATTGTTCGCCAAATTTGCGTCCCTGTGGCCCCAAGATGCCATCGGTCCTACGCTTCACTTCCTTCCGATTAATCCCCGTCGTCACCGACAACTGACTGCCGCTGGGTTCTTTGCCGTTGCGCTTAGTCCAGTCGCGCGCTGCTTCGTCCAGCATCAGGTCACGGATCAGTTCATCAATTTCCTGATATTTCAAACCACGGTCCAGCGCCAGCCGCATGATCGGCCGCAGCATGCGCTCGCAAGCTTCGAGCGCATGGTTGTTGGCGGCGGACTGGCTTTGGTCCATTGCTTATTGCAAGCCTGCGTAAAAGCGCTGCATGCGCGCGTGGCGCTTGCTGAGTTGTTGCGCGGCCTTGGTTTCTTGCAGGATCACTTGGCGCATCACGGCCTCCAGCTCCTCGGTGGGTAGGCCGTTTTCCAGCGCGAGCCGCGCGATGGGGCGGAACAGGCGCTCGCAGCTTTGCGCAAGATCGTGCGTGGATTCAAAGTCGAGCGTAACGGGCGGCATGGGCGGCTTTCAAAACAGAATCGGTTGTTCTGAATAAATGGGAGTATGTCCCATTTTTAGCGCTTGTTGACGCTCTGTCAAGCGAAACCGGTGTTTACATCAAAGCAATAGATCAACTACGCAATATCCATGCGGATTTTCAGGCAAAAATGGCTCAGAATCCGCATGGATATTGCGTAATCACCTCAAAATGATCTGAATTTGCTTATTTGGAGACTGCCGCGGCAACCGCGCTAAACTTTGCGCACCATCTCCCTCACGTGAGTGGCGCACGCCGCAAGTTGTTACCGCGGCTAGGTGAATACACCGGACAAGCGTGAGGTTCCCCGTGTTTTACGGGGCCGTGCGCCTGGGCAAGCGATGGTTTTTCTTAACCATTTGTCCGTAGAAGGAAAAACCCATGTTTTCACGCAATCACTTGGTCGCGCAGGCTGATCCTGAACTTTGGGCGGCGATTCAAAACGAAAACCGCCGGCAAGAAGAACATATTGAACTGATCGCCAGCGAGAACTACACCTCGCCCGCGGTGATGGCGGCGCAGGGCAGCCAGCTCACCAACAAATACGCTGAGGGCTACCCCGGCAAGCGTTACTACGGCGGCTGCGAGTATGTAGACGTGGCCGAGCAACTGGCGATTGACCGCGTCAAGCAGCTATTTGGCGCAGATGCGGCCAACGTGCAGCCGCACTGCGGCGCATCCGCCAACCAAGCCGTGTTCCTTGCGTTTTTGAAGCCAGGCGACACTATCATGGGCATGTCACTGGCCGAAGGCGGCCACCTCACGCACGGCATGCCGCTGAACATGAGCGGCAAGTGGTTCAACGTGGTCAGCTACGGCCTGAACGCGCAGGAAGCCATCGACTATGACGCGATGGAAAAAAAGGCGCACGAAGCGCGGCCCAAGCTCATCATCGCCGGCGCATCCGCTTACAGCCTGCATATCGACTTTGCGCGCTTTGCCAAAGTGGCCAAAGACATCGGCGCGATTTTTATGGTGGACATGGCGCACTACGCCGGCCTGATTGCCGCGGGCGTGTACCCCAACCCCGTGCCGCATGCAGATGTGGTCACCTCCACCACGCACAAGAGCCTGCGCGGCCCGCGCGGCGGCATTATTTTGATGAAGGCGGAGCACGAAAAAGCCATCAACTCCGCCGTGTTCCCCGGCCTGCAAGGCGGCCCGCTGATGCATGTGATCGCGGGCAAGGCGGTGGCGTTTAAAGAAGCGCTCACCCCGGAATTCAAAACCTATCAACAGCAAGTGATTAAGAACGCCGACGTGCTGGCTAAAACGCTGCAAGCACGCGGCCTGCGCATTGTGAGTGGCGGCACGCAAAGCCACGTGATGCTGGTGGATTTGCGGCCCAAAAACCTCACCGGCAAAGAAGCCGAAGCGATTCTGGGCCAAGCGCACATGACCTGCAATAAAAACGGCATTCCTAACGATCCGCAAAAGCCGATGGTCACAAGCGGCATCCGCGTGGGCACGCCGGCCCTGACCACGCGCGGCTTCAAAGAAGAAGAAACCAAGCTCACCGCCAACCTGATTGCCGACGTGCTGGACAATCCGCACAGCGCAGACAATATTGCCGCAGTGCGTGCCAAAGTGGCCGCGTTGACGGCGCGGTTTCCGGTGTACAGCTGATTGGCAACAATCCAAATATAAGCTACGCAATATCCATGCGGGTTTTGAAGCATTTTTGCCTCAAAACCCGCATGAAATATGCGTAGATGGCATTTTGTATGCCAAAATAGCGCATGCGCTGCCCCTATTGTGGACATGAAGACACCGCGGTTCTCGAAACCCGCGCCTCCGACGACGGCTCGGTGCTGCGCCGCCGCCGCGAATGCCCGGCCTGCGCAAAGCGCTTCACCACTTACGAGCGCGCAGAGCTGAATCTGCCTGCGGTCGTCAAGAAAAACGGCAGCCGCAGCGAATATGACGGCAGCAAACTGCGCGGCTCGATGGCCCTAGCGCTGCGCAAGCGGCCGGTCACGGCCGAGGCGATTGAAGAAGCCGTGGCGCGCATCGAGGCCAAACTCGTGGCCACCGCAGAAAAAGAAGTGCCCTCCGAGCGGATTGGCGAGCTGGTCATGCGCGAGCTGCGCAAGCTGGACAAGGTCGCGTACATCCGCTTTGCCAGCGTCTACCGCAGCTTTGAAGACCCGGACGAATTTGCAGACGCGGTGCAGGCGTTGCAAAAGCCAGCGAAAAAATCTTGATGCCGCGCTGACTCGCGCAAGCGGCGCAGCCAGCGCGCCGCGCCTGTGGCACACCTCGCAAATTTCAAGCCCTTGATCTACATCAAACTCGCACGCTGCTAAACCTGCTGCACTCTTGAAACCTGCTCCTGCGCGCCCATCATTGCAGCATGAGCGCCCAGCTAAAAAATGACGCTCACTTCCTGTGAAATTTGCTTGAAAGGAGTTTTTGTCATGGTGTTCTCTCTTGTAAATCGCCCCGCCGCACTCACGGCAACGCGCGACCCGTTTGCGCTGATGGATGCGCTGTTTGACGACTGGGCAGGCGCCCGCGCGCCGGGCAATTCACTGGTGGCCAAGGCCCGCATTGACGTGACCGAGAAAAACGGCGGCTATGAAGTCAAGGCCGAGTTGCCGGGGGTCGCCAAAGAAGATATTTCTATCGATATTGAAGGCGCGGCCGTGACCATCCAGGCCAGGCGCAGCGAGACCAAGGAAAAGAAAGACGGCGAGCGCGTGCTGTATTCAGAGCGCACCGCTGAATCGTTTGCACGTTCTTTTGAACTGCCGCAAGCGGTTGATTCGGCCGCGGCCAAGGCGGAGTTTGTCAACGGTGTACTGACCTTGACCCTGCCCAAGAAAGAGGCCGCCAAAACGCAGCGCATTGCCGTGCAATAAGCGCACATCCCGCGCTGCGCTAGGCCGCGCCGGACGCTCTTGAACGGGCGTCCGGCGTTTTTTCTGCGGGTCTCTACAATCCTTGCATGTTCAACGAACAAGACCACCTGTTCATGCAGCGCGCGCTGCATCTAGCGCAGCAGGCACTGTATGTCACCAGCCCCAACCCGCGGGTGGGCTGCGTGCTGGTGAAAAACGGCGACGTGATCGGGCAGGGGCACACGCAGCGCGCCGGCAGCCATCACGCCGAAGTGATGGCTATACAGGATGCGCGCGCCAAGGGGCATGACACCGCGGGCGCAACCGCTTACGTCACGCTGGAGCCGTGCAATCACTTTGGCCGCACGCCGCCCTGCACAGAATTGATGATCTCCGCCGGCGTCACCCGCGTGATCGCGGCGATGGAAGACCCGAACCCGCTGGTCGCCGGCAAAGGGCTGAAACGTTTGCGCGATGTGGGCATGGACGTGCGCTGCGGCCTGTTTGCAGCCGAGGCGCGCGAGCTGAACCAGGGTTTTGTTCGCCGCATGACTGAAGGCCTGCCCTGGGTACGGATGAAAATCGCCACGAGCCTGGATGGTCGCAGCGCGCTTGAAAACGGCCAAAGCCAGTGGATCACGAGCGAGGCGGCGCGCGACGACGGCCACCACTGGCGCGCCCGCGCCTGCGCAGTGCTCACCGGCATTGGCACCATCCGCGCAGACAATGCGCAGCTCAATGTACGCGCGGTGCAAACCCCGCGCCAGCCACGCAGAATTGTGGTGGATTCGCGCCTGGAAATTTCCTTGGACGCCAAGGTGCTGAACAGCCCAGGCGGATTGGTCACGTTGGTGCATGCGGTGGATGTGCCGCAGCGTGAGCAAGAGCTGCGTGACCGCGGCGTACACCTGCTGCGCATTGCCGCAAACGCAGACGGCAAAAATGATCTGGCCGCGATGCTGCGTGCGCTTGCGGGCGAAGGCGTGAATGAACTGCACGTAGAAGCTGGCAGCAAGCTCAATGGCTCGCTGATCGCCGCAGGGCTGGTGGACGAACTGCTGATTTACATCGCACCCAAACTGCTTGGCCCTGGCGAGCCGCTCGCCGCGCTGCCGGCGCTCACTGCGCTTGATCAGGCGCAGGAGCTGCGCATCACGCAGGTTCAGCCGGTGGGTGATGACGTACGTATTCTGGCGAGATTTACCAAAAAGGCGGTTTGATGTTTACAGGCATTGTCACTGGTCTTGGCCGGATCACGCAGCACACACCCATTGGCGACGGCCAGCGCATTACCGTGCAGTGCGAGGACTGGCCGCTCTCTGATGTGGCGATTGGCGATTCCATCGCGCATTCGGGCTGCTGCCTGACGATTGTGGAAAAGGCGCCCGGCATTTTGCGCAGCGACGTGTCCGCGCATTCGCTGTCTGTTGTGGCAGGCCTGCATGTGGGTGCGCTGGTGAATTTGGAAAAGTCGCTCACGCTTGCAGATAAGCTGGGCGGTCATCTAGTCACCGGCCATGTGGATGCAGCCGGCGTAGTCACGCAGTGGACCAATATCGCAGAGAGCTGGCTGCTGGAAGTGGAAGTGCCGCGCGCGCTGGCCCGCTTTATCGCGCAAAAAGGATCGATCACGGTCAACGGTGTCAGCCTGACCGTCAACCAGGTGCAAGATCTGCCGCAACACACGCGTTTTCAGGTCAATGTGATTCCGCACACCTATCAAGTCACGAATTTTCGCGAGCTGGCCGCCGGGCAACGCGTTAACGTCGAAATTGACACGTTGGCACGTTATGTAGACCGCATGCGTCAGGTCGGTTGAATCAAACGCACGCGCCTGCGTGGGCGAGGCGTAAAATACGTATCCGATTTGCAAAAGGCGCCGCCATGAACGCACCCGCCCCACTTTCGCTTGTCAGCAGCACCGCGCAGCGCATCGCGCCCGTACCCGAAATCGTGGCCGAGCTGGCCGCCGGCCGCATGGTCATTCTGGTGGATGAAGAAGACCGTGAGAATGAAGGCGATCTGGTGCTGGCCGCGGACTTTGTCACGCCCGAAGCGATCAACTTCATGGCGCGGTTTGCGCGCGGCCTGATCTGCCTCACGCTCACAGAAGAGCGCTGCAAACTGCTCAACCTGCCGCCAATGGCCAGCAGCAACGGTACCAAGTACGGCACCAAATTCACCGTGTCGATTGAAGCGGCAGAAGGCGTAACCACCGGCATTTCCGCAGCAGACCGCGCTAAAACCGTGCAGGCAGCCGTGGCAAAGAACGCCAAGCCTAGCGACATCGTGCAGCCAGGCCACATCTTTCCCATCAAAGCAGAACGCGGCGGCGTACTGATGCGCGCCGGCCACACTGAAGCAGGCTGCGATCTGGCGGCCATGGCCGGCGCATCGCCGGCCGCCGTGATCTGCGAGATCATGAAGGACGATGGCACGATGGCACGTCTGCCCGATCTGTTTGAGTTCGCGCAGACGCATGGCCTGAAGATCGGTACGATCGCCGATTTGATTCAATACCGCGCGTCCACTGAGAGTTTGGTTGAAGAAGTTGCGCGGCGCACTGTGCATACTGCGCACGGCCCACTGCAAGCCATTGCGTTTCGCGACAAGCCCTCGGGCAGCGCACATATGGCGCTGGTCAAGGGCAGCATCGATCCCGCGCGCGAAACGCTGGTGCGTGTGCATGAGCCGCTGTCTGTGCTTGACTTACTGGATACCGATACGTCCACCCATTCCTGGCCGATCCCCAAAGCGCTGGCCGCCGTCGCCACAGCGCCGCAGGGCGTGCTGGTGCTGCTGAACTGCTCAGAAAGCGCAGACCATCTGTTCAATCAATTCACCGCGCTGGCGGAAGTGGACAAGCAAGGCTTTGCCAGCCAATCCACATTGCAGTACCGGATGGACCTGCGCACCTACGGCGTGGGTGCGCAGATTCTCAAGCACGTGGGCGTGGGGCAAATGAAGCTGCTGGCCAAGCCGCGCAAAATGCCATCGATGGCAGGTTTTGAGTTGCATGTCACAGGCTATGCCGGCGAGGACAACCGTTCATGATCGAATTGATTGAGCCCAATCTAGAAGGCTCGGGCCTGGCCATTGGCATTGTGCAGGCGCGTTTCAATGAGTCAATCGGTGTGGGCCTGCGCGACGCATGCCTTGCCGAGCTGTCGCGCCTGGGTGTGGCGGATGAAGACATTACGTTAATCACGGTGCCGGGCGCGCTGGAGGCGCCGCTGGCGCTGCAAAAAATGGCGGCAACTGGCGCGTTTGATGCGCTGATCGCGCTGGGCGCAGTGATTCGCGGCGAGACCTATCACTTTGAAATCGTCAGCAACGAGATGGCGGCCGGCATCACCCGCATGACACTCGATAGTGGTGTGCCGATTGCCAACGGCATTCTCACCTGTGAGAACGATGCGCAAGCGCTCGCGCGCATGGCTGACAAGGGCCGCGACTGCGCGCAGGTGGCGGTAGAGATGGCCAACCTTGGCTACGCGCTGGACGAAGAAGCTGAAAGCGGCAATGACTGAAGCGCAGCCCAAGGAAACGCAGCATAAGGCGCCGCCCAAGTCCGCACGCCGGCGCGCCCGGGAGTTTGCGCTGCAAGGTCTGTATCACTGGCTGCTCAACGCCGAGGATGTAGGCGTGATTGATGCGCATATGCGCGGCGTGACCGGTTTTGACCGTGCCGACACTGCGCACTTTGACGCGATGCTGCACGGCGCGATTGAGCACAGCGCCACGCTGCGCGAGCACTTTGCGCCGCACCTTGACCGCACCGTGGCCGAGCTCTCGCCGATTGAACATGCCATCTTGCTGCTGGGCAGCTACGAGCTTGAGCATCACCTAGACGTACCCATGCGCGTGGTGATCAATGAAGCGGTCGATCTTGCCAAAGACTACGGCGGCACAGATGGCTACAAGTTCGTCAACGGCGTGCTGGACAAAGTGGCCGCGGTTGCCCGCGCCGCTGAATTTGCGCGCCGCTAAACGCGGCTTGCTGCGGTGGGCGAGTTCGATCTCATCCAAAAGTACTTTCAGCGTGATTACGCCGCGCGCCAGCCGCATGTGCGCGTATCGATCGGTGACGACTGCGCCATTCTCACCCCACAAGTGGGTTTTGAAGGCTGCTTTTCCACCGACATGCTGATCGAAGGCCGGCATTTTTTGCCCGGCACCGATCCTGAATCACTGGGCCACAAGGCACTCGCCGTCAACCTGTCTGATCTGGCCGCCATGGGTGCAATGCCCGGTATCTGCCTGCTGTCATTAGGCTTGCCCAGCGCAGATGAAGCGTGGGTGGCGGCCTTTGCACGCGGTTTTTTTGCCCTGGCCGACCGGTGCAACTGCGCGCTGATTGGGGGTGATACCACCAAAGCGCCGCTGGTGGTGATCAACCTAACCGTGGGCGGCTTGGTGCATATTGGCCAAGGCATTTTGCGCAGCGGCGCCAAGGTGGGTGACGATATTTGGGTGTCCGGCACGCTGGGCGGCGCGGCGCTGGGCTTGGCTAGCTTGCGTGGCGAAGTCGCCCTTGATGAACCTGATCGCGCTGCCTGCATTGCCCTGTTGCAGCGGCCCACGCCCCGCATTGCACTTGGTATCGCCCTGAACGGCATAGCGTGCAGCATGCTGGACTTGTCCGATGGCATGGCCGGCGACTTGCCACATATTCTGCGTGCCTCGGGCGTGGCCGCCAGCGTGGAAACGCGTGCGCTGCCGCTCGCTCCTGCACTGCGCGCACTGCCGCAAGACACCGCCTTGCGCTACGCGCTATCGGGTGGCGACGATTACGAGCTATTGTTCACCGCGGCGCCGGAACAGCGCGGCGCGATTGAAAAATTACAAGACACTCTTGAACTTGCGCTCACACGCATCGGTCAGATCACCTTGGGCAGCCCGCGCGTGACTTGGCTGCAAGACGGTGTACCCTTAGCACATGAATTCACGGGATTCGACCACTTCCGATGATGATGAGGACCGCAGCGGTCCCAACACTACCTTTGAGGCGACGCAGCCGCTGGTGCAGGCGCGTCCGCCCAAAGGCGTACTCAACAAGAAAATTCGCGACCCAGAGCTCGGCTGGATGCTGCGCCATCCGGCGCGTTTGATCGCACTGGGCTTTGGCAGCGGTCTGATCACTCCCGCGCCGGGCACGTGGGGCACACTCGCAGGCTGGCTACTGTGGCTGGCGCTGCTGCACAAAGCGCCGCTGGGTGTGCAGGCGATTGCGATTGTGCTGGCACTGGGCATTGGCGTATGGGCCTGCCACCGCACCGGCCAGGAGATGGGCTCGCGCGACCACAGCGCGATGGTGTGGGATGAAATTGCCGCGTTCTGGCTAGTGCTCTGGCTGGTGCCGGGCACGCTGCTGGCCCAGGCCTTTGCGTTTGCGCTGTTTCGCGCGTTCGATATTCTCAAGCCGCAGCCGATCCGTTATTTTGATGCGCGGATTAAGAACGGTTTTGGCGTGATGTTTGATGACGTCATGGCCGCGTTCTACACGCTGATGGTCTTTGCGGTCTGGACGCGGCTCACCTAATGGACCGCAACCTCATCAACCTCGCCGCCAGCGTGGGCGCCAAAGTACGCGGCGCCGGGCTGCTGCTGACCTGCGCTGAATCATGCACCGGTGGCCTGGTCTGCGCGGCAGTCACAGAAACCGCGGGCTCTTCTCTGTGGTTTGAGCGCGGCTTTGTCACCTACTCCAACCGCGCGAAAGAAGAAATGCTAGGTGTGCCGGAAAATATTTTGGAGATGTTTGGTGCGGTGTCTGAGCAAACTGCGCAGGCCATGGCGCAAGGTGCGCTGCGCAACAGCCGCGCGCAGATTGCGCTGGCCATCACGGGCGTGGCCGGGCCGGGCGGCGGCACTGACAAAAAGCCGGTGGGCATGGTGTGTTTTGCCTGGGCTTTGTCGCACATTAGCTTGCTGGAAACCAAGCACTTTTCCGGCGGCCGCGAGTCGGTGCGGCTGGCCGCGAGCGAACATGCGCTGCGCGGTGTGCTGAAGATTCTCGAGCACAACGCTTGATCCTGTCGCGCGTCTATGCGGCAGTGGCCAGCAGATGCGTGGGCACGTGCAGCACCGTATCGTCCGCCACTGCAAACACACGGTCATGCGGCTGCGGTAACACGCGGTAGGTGCCGGTAAAGGCGCCAAACGCCGGCAACACGCCGGTGTGCTCACCAAACCAGTAACAAGGCAGGCGTGCCCCGTCCATGCCGCTAGCAATCCGCACGCTGGGGTGAATATGGCCCGCCAGCACGTAGCTGCCCGGCATCTGCTGCGGCACGTGGCACAGCGCAAACGGGCCGCGCAGCAGGGGTTCATTCACCACATCAATCTGCAGTTCGAGCGGCGGGTCGCCGGCATGATCGTCATGGTTGCCGCGCACGAGCGTCATAGCAAGCGCAGGATGCTGCGCGCGAAATGTATGCAGCGCTGCGAGCGTTGC
Organism: Burkholderiaceae bacterium; assembly: GCA_051649325.1. Lineage (GTDB taxonomy): Bacteria > Pseudomonadota > Gammaproteobacteria > Burkholderiales > Burkholderiaceae_C > JBJOQV01. The sequence continues at coordinate 15,719 of JBOFGW010000500.1, forward strand.
CGGCGCTTTGCCAGCGCGCGCATGCAAAAAATCGCCCAGAAAAATCACCTCGCGCGCGCCGTGCGTTTGCACGAGCTGCGCGAGCGCGGCAAGGTTGGCCGCAGTCGTGCCACGCGGCACCGGCACGCCCTTGGCGCGAAACGCGGCGGCTTTGCCAAAGTGCGCATCTGCAATCAGCAAAGCGCGCACCGCAGGCCAATACGCGGCCCGCTGCGGTAGCAACTTCAGTGTTTCCCCTGCGACCTCAATATTCATCATTGCAGTGTAGTAAAGCTTAATTTGCTGAAATGAAGTACGCATATTCCATGCGCCTTTTCGAGCAAAAACGCTCCAAAAGGCGCATGGATATTGCGTAAAGCACATACGGAATTGCCCTGAATATGCAAATTCGAACTCGCAAGACCGCATACGCTCCAATAGATTGGATTACTCTGTGCGTGTTTTGGAGCGGCGCTGAATGATGAAAGCACTGAAGTGGATTGGCATTGCGGCAGGCAGCCTGGTGGTGTTGCTCGGCTTGGCGGTGGGCGGGCTGTATTTGTTTTTCGACCCCACCAGCTTGAAGCCGCAGATTGAAAAGTATGTGCAGGATTCCAAGCAGCGCAAACTCACCATCGACGGGCCGATCAAACTCACCGTGTTTCCCAGCGTCGGCGTGACGATGGGTAAAACCACGCTGTCGGAAAAGAATGCGCCGGCGCAATTTCTGGCATTCGACAACGCAACGCTTTCAGTCAAGGTATTGCCGCTGCTGTCTCAGCGCGTCGAAGTCTCCAAGGTGCGGATCGACGGCCTGCAGCTTGCTATCAAGCGCGACGCAAAAGGCGTGCTGAACTTTGACGATCTGATGAGCAAAGAGCCTGCCGCGCAACCCAGCACCGCTGCAACGCCGATGGCGTTTGATATTGAAGGTGTGCAGCTCACCAATGCACTGGTAGACATTCGCGACGAAAAGACCAAGACCGTCGGCAAGCTTTCAAACCTAAACTTTCAAAGCGGCCGGCTCACGCCCGGTATTCCGACCGATCTGGATTTCAGCGGCAACGTGCTGCTGTCAGAACCCAAAACCGATGCCAAAGTGGCGATCAAGGGCGGCTTTCTGCTCGATCAAGAACGCAATATGGTGGAGTTCACCAAAGCGCGTATTGCGGTGGATGGCACCGCCGGGCCGATGAGCAAAACGCAGCTTGCGATTAACGCGGGCTTCATCAATGTAGACACGCGTACCGATGCGGTGAACGCCAAAGAGCTGGCGCTTGATCTCAAAGGTGACTACAGCTCGCCCGCAGCCGCAGGCAAAACGCCCGCCACGCAGGTGCGCGAACTTGTGCTGTCACTCAAAAGCCCGCAGGCGTTTTTGAGTTTGGGCGATCAAATTCTCACCGGCGACAAAATTGATCTTGCGGCCAAGGGCAAACTCAACAACGAGCCGTTTGATATTGCGGTGAAGGCGCCTAAGCTGCGGGCCGACATTCCCAAGCTGGAGCTGGTGGCCAACGACTTGGATGCCAAGATCATCGGCGCGTTTGGCGGCAATAGCGCCAACCTGAAAATCGCCGGCAAAGAAGTGGATGCCAAGCTCTCAGACGAACGCGTGAAGGTGGGTGGGCTGCGGGTGGAGGGCAGCGCAAAAGTGGGCGGCAATGACCTATCCAAGCTTGATCTGCGCGTGCCAAGCTTGAATGCGAATCTGGCCGCGTCCACACTGACCGCGCAGGGCATCAAGCTGGATGCTGCGGGCGTGTACAACAAGAGCGATGCACTCACGATTTCGCTGGACGCTCCCAACCTGTCACTCGCAAGCGGCGCAACTAAAAGCGCGCCAATCACCGGTAAAGCCACCGTCAAGGGCAAGCAAAATCTGGATGCAGACTTTCGTATTGACGGCTTGGCGGCGGCGGGCGATCAATGGAGCGCGCAAAGCACCGCGATCAACTACAACGCCAGCCTGGAAGGCCGCTCTTCCACCGGCAAGCTCACTACCGGCTTTAGCTTCAATCCCAAACAGGATGTGCTGAACCTGTCCAACCTGGCGCTGGATGCGCAGGTCAAAGACCCGTCGCTGCCCGGCGGCGCGGCCACCACTGCGCTCAAGGGCAACGTGAGCCTTGCGCCGCGCGCCGGCAAAG
>JBOFGW010000501.1:0-10587 GCA_051649325.1 Burkholderiaceae bacterium
TCGACCTCAGCGCGTGAGATGAAACCCTTTTCGAATAAATCCCGGTTGCGCGCCAAACGCGTGTTCGCTTGATCCAAGGACGCCTGAGCACTGCGCAGTAGCGCATTCGTTTGGGAAAGTTCAGCGTCTAGCGTCGCCGGGTCGATTTCTGCAAGCAGCTGACCTACTTTGACTGGCGCATTGAAGTCCGCATGGATGGCCTTGATCGTGCCGGAGACTTGCGTGCCGACCTGCACTTGATTCACGGGATTCAGAGGGCCGCTTGCGCTGACGATGCGCGTGATGGAACCGAGGTCTGCCGTCTGCGTCATGTACTTCGCCTGAGCAGTGTTGGCGGCAGACTGTTTACTCATATAGCGCATGCCAGCAAAGCTGGCGACAACAATCGTAGTGATCACGCCAGCGGCAATAAGAAGTTTTTTGTGTTTCATGTGCATTTCAACGATGAGGGGCCGGCGCTGCCGGGACGACGCTTGTGGTGATGAAAGGCTCATGAAGCACACCGCGTGCTTGCGCCAGTCGTGCCGCCGTGCGCAGCAACTTATGCTGAGCGTTGGAAAGCTGCCGCGTGCGGGTAGCGACGTCATTTTGTGCGGTGAGAAGCTCAGTAATTGTTCCTAAACCGACCTCAAAGCGCGCGCGCTGCGCTTTTTCGGCGAGTACGGCAGCCTCCAGCGCGACTTTGCTGGAATCGAGATCGGCGCGGGCGCTATCCCAATCAGAGCGGCTACTCTCTAGCGTTTCGCTCAACTGCCGCTGAACGCTCGCAAGCTGCGCTCGCTCGCCATCAAGCAGCGCCTTGGCTTGACCGGCCCGTGCTTTGCGCGCGCCGCCATCGCTCAGCGGGACCGTCAAAGTCAGGCCTACTTCAGAACCAAGGCGGTTTGTAGTGACGGTTGTCGGCGTTACGGCGTTGCTGCGGCTCCATGACGGGCCCGCTTGCGCAGATACATTGACGGTGTAGCCGCCTTCGGCCTTAGTGGCTTCATACGCGGCCTGCGCTGCAGTGACGCGTTGCTGCTGGGCGGACAGTTGCGGATGACTGTCCAGTGCGGCGTGGGTATCAGCGCCAGCCCAGCTGGGCACGAGAATGGTTTGGGTTGCTGGTTCAAGTGCCGACAGTGCCTGCACATCAAGCTCAAGCCGCTGTGCCAGTGTGCGAAGTTTTTGCCGCGCGCTGATCTGCGCGACCAAAAGATCACGATCTGCTTGCGCCGCCGCGGATTGAGCGCTCAACACATCCACGCGCGTGCCCGCGCCAGCCTGCAGTCTGCTTTGCGCACTTGCCAAACTTGCCTTTGCCGACGCAAGTGCGGCGTTTGCCGCGTCAGCGACTGACAGGGCGTCTAGGGCATCCGCCCAGAGTGTCACAAAGTCCAGCACTACTGTTTGTGTTTGCACGGTGAGGTCTTGCTTGGCGGCTTCCAGCTCCAGCGTGCGTTGATTGAGGCGCTCACGACGTGCTCCGCCGTCAAGCCAGAGATACTGCAGATTAAGTGAAGCTGAAGCGCTGGTGGTATTGGCGCTGCGGCTATCTTCGCGTTGCGTGCTCGCACTTGCAGGTACAACCGCTTGCAAAGTCGGGCGGCTTGCGGACTGCTGTTCTTGCAGTATGGCTTCGGTGCGCGCAACCACGGCCCGAGATTGTTCGATATTCGGGTCGAGACACAGTGCACGATCAATCGCGCTCTTGAGCTGCAAAGTACCGGGCGGCACTGCCGGGCAACGGTTTGCTTGCGCATGAGCGGCACCTGAAGCAGCCAATGCTAAAGCGAGTGCCAAGCCAAATATTCTTTTCACCGAGGTGAGCATTAAAGACATTTCTTGAATTGTTGTTGGGCACTGAATACGAGCGAGTTCATTGCATACCTGCCAGAGGCAGCGTCTGTTGATTGAGCAGCCGGCGATCAGCCTCATTGAGATTGTCATAGAGGCGCTGCGCACTTATCTGAAGGTCTTCCAGCGCGGCGTAGCGATTGCTGGATTCGGCAACCGACGCCTTGAGCCGCCCAATCAACCCTGCAGAGATTGTTCTAGGCCCGGTGCTGCGCTTTAACTCATCGGCCGCGTAGGCGCTGAGCTTCGTGGCAAAGTCATCAAAATAAGGTTTGTTATCCGCCGTGAGCGTGAGTTGTTTGCGAAGCTCCTCCAACTGCTTGCCGATGCGTTCGGTGTGGAGTTCCGATGGTGGTGTTCTCATCGGTTCAGGTTTGCATGGCGGCGCTTGCATCGATTGGCCAGGGCCAGCACCTCCCGGCCGCCGTCCACCCATCTGCGCGAATGCTTGGCTTTCGATCCCAAGACCGGCACCTGCAATACAGACACATAGAAGACCGCACGCTTGCCGCAGATGCATAGGGACCTTGCTCGCGTCTATTTCGTACAGTCACCGGTGCGCCGCCCGGTGATCGTCCGCTGGATATTCAATTCGCCCATGAACGACGACTTGCCGCCAAGTTTTTCATTCAGCGAGAAACTTGTTGCGGTCCAGGTGGCCTGCCCGCTGCCAGCAAGCGTCATCGGCCCACCTTTACAGCTCGCGTTCCAAGATGAAGTGCCTGGTTGTTGTCCGGTGGGCTCATACTTACATTCGGGACCACGCTCTCTTGATTCTTCTGTGACCGCTTTTCTGAATGCGGCTTCAACCCCGTCTTTGAATGATGCCGTAGTCAGGCAGACGCTGCGTGTAACAGGTTCGCCGCCGCGCGGCATACCGGTGGCAGCGGAAGAGACCTCCCATTGGCCGGCCGAGGGCACCATACTGTCCTGAGCCTGCGCGCCAAAGCTTGCTGCTGCCGCTGCTGCGATCAACACAGCCTGTCGAAACAAGCGCGTGGTGAAGCAGTTAGCGCTCCTTGAGTGAATGCGGATTGCTTGGCGGGTATTGCGATGGATATTCATTAGAGGGACTCCGTAATGGTCAACACGCGCTGGGCGTCATCGCCGAATAAATTGGCGGTGTAGCTCTTGCCCGTTTCCAGTTCGTAAGAACCGAAATCAACGGTCTTGGTCACGCCGCCAACGGTGAACGATCCTGAGAACACATACGTCGCCGGACTGTATTCGCGCGATGCAGTGACAGTGGATGGCGCAATATTGGGAAAGTCGGTACGGAAATTGATCGAGAGTGATGCAACGGCGCTGTCGCGTGCGGCGTTGGTCGCTCTCAATTTCACGAATCCAGCGCGTGCGGGCGTATTCAAGTCTTGGGTAATTGTTCCGGTGTACCCGCCGCTTGCTGTGCCGCGCACAATCAAGGTGTGGTCACGGCCAGCCACCATATCGCCGCTGAAATTGGCCAAGATTGTGGTGCCCGACTGGGTGACGACGCTGAACTGGCGCGCACCCGCGCCAAGTACCTGATAGCTGGATGCGGCGTTCGCTGGAATTCCATTGAACAAGCTTGTGCCATCCACGGTGACGCCGATACGCTCGCTTAATTCAGTACCGTTGACGATACGAATTCTGGACAAGGTATTGGCGATGACTTGCGACCGCCCAGGGTTATCTTTGCCGAACAAGGCAAAACACCCCACTAGCTCACCGCTGCCCTTGGAATACAGCAGCAGCGTGACAACGTGACGAGAAGAGAAATCAAAGGCGCCGCCAGAGTCGTAAACCAAGTCGCGCGTACCCGCGCGTGTGACCCGTATTCTCAAACCGCCCGATGAACGTTCTGCAAATCCAGACGTGCCATTTACGCCGATGCTGCCAATGGTCGCAGCCGCGCTGGCGATATCAGTGCTTGGCGCGGTAAGAAAGAGATCGTAAGTCTGGCCGTTGGCGACCAGGTTGGAAAGCCTGACCTTGACTTCGTTGTCGGAAGGCCGTTCTTCGTTGTCGGCCAGCGTAGTAAAACCGGTTGAACCGTCGATGCCCACGCCGATTTTGCTGTAGTACACATCTTTGTTGTACGTGTAGCTTTCTGAAAATAGAACCGCACCGGTGGCTCTGGCCACGTACTCCGTGGTGTAGGTACCTGAATCCTCGCCAAAATAACCCGTGGCGGTTTCGAAAGAAGCGGTCGTTCTGTCGTCGCCGTCCACGCGTAATGTGATGTCTCCAGAATCGGCAAGCAAACTGAGTAAACGAATATTCAGATCACCATCTTCGCCGCCGCCGCAGGCCGTTAACGCTGGAACAAGCCCGCCCACAGTGGTTAAGCCGATCAAACTCACAACATCCCGTCTCTTCATTTGGCGCTCCCGCAACTTGTATTTGTCCGACTCAACTCTAGTTGGGCGGCGTTGCGCAAAGATTGCCGACTGCAAAGAAGTGTTGCTGCAGAAAAATTGAGGTGCACTTGGTCATCGCTCGCGTGTCAGAAGCGGTAAGACAATCCAACGCGTCCCGACACACCGTTTGCGCTACGCACCAGCGGGCTGTCTTTAGCGTCACCTAACAATTGGTAAGCGGTTAGCCCGGCGTTTAGACTGACTTCGCGCGAAAAGAGGTAGAGGTAGTTCACGCCCAGACGCACGTCGCGCATTCCCGCGCCAGGACTGTAAATGTTGTAGCCGCTCGCGATCGATTGTGCACTTGTCACGCCAAAATAGCTTTGCATGTATTCCTCGTTGGCGAACGTTGTGTCCAACGTAAATGCCAATCGACTGCTGTTTGTAAGCGGAGCGCCCCAGACGCCGCCAAGATTGAGAAGCAATCCCTTGCGGTCATTCGTAGAGCCGTAGCTGAGCGAGGTCCGCAAGGTCACGTCGTTGAGCGTGAAGCTTGCAAAACCGGATAGTTCAGGCCGGGCTTCGATGTCACCCATGCCACGCAAGTAGTCGGAATCACTTTCCTCGCGGCCCAGGTCTGCGCGTAGGGCCAGCCCGAATTGCAGCGGCTTTTCGGGTGCAAAGTTAAAGCCGATACCGGAAGGAAATCCCGCAAAGAAGCCGTTTCTCCACCGCGCATTGATCAGCGGCAGCGCCCGTGCTTTGTGTTCGTCGGATCCCAGATATTCGGGGCTGTAATTCACGCCTAAGCCGATCATTCCTTCAAAGTCTGTGCGCATTGGAGGAGATGGGCCGATCTCCATGCCTTGAGCAAGCACGACTGCGGGGCCGGCGGCAGCCGCAGCAACGAGGCATCGAGCGATATGCACTATGCGTTTGGAGGTTGTTTTACGTTTCATGTGAAAACTCCTTGGGTGAGCGTGCGAATGAGGCAGAGCGCACGGGCAGAACACTTTGAGAAAAGGGCATGCTCCGGCACGCGACTACCTATGGCATCAGTGTGCAGAACAACCTTTAATGGGGGACTGCGCGCGAGTAAAGTTTTGTTGCTGCACAAAACAGCGATACGTTTGCGCGCCAGTCAGTCAGTACAGAATCTTGGCTGTTGCCTGCAGGCAATGCGTGGACTGCGTGTTTGTTGTGGGTAACGGCTATGAGGCGATCGCCAAGTCCCGCGATGACGCGTTATCGGGCGGTACTCGCATTTGATTGCAGAGGCAGCCACGCACAGAAGACGGACCCCTGCGGCTGATTCGGCCGGCAGTCGATATCGCCGCCGTGCTTGCGCGCGATCTCACGTGCTAGAGAAAGCCCGAGCCCGACACCGCCGCTGACTTCGCTTGCGCCTTGACGGCGGTAGAACGGCTCGAAGATACGTTCGGTTTCGCTTGACGGCACGCCGATGCCCTCATCGCACACGTTCAATTCCGCGCGCCCGTCTTTTGCCTGAAGATGCACATCGACGGGCCTGCCCAGCCCGTACTTGACGGCATTTTCCAGAAGATTTCGCACCATGCGGCGGTACAAGACCGGATGGACATTCAATATGACCGGGGTGGCGTGGAACTGCGCGCCAACCCGTGCGCACTCTTGCTGCACAAGCGCCGCCAGCTCGGTGGCTACGGGCGCTTCGACAAAGCCAACCCGTTCCAGGGAGCTGCCGGTCAGGATCTCGTCAATCAATGCATCCAGCTCACGAATGCTTAGCCGTATTTCGTTGACCTCGGGCCCGTCGGCTGCCGCAGACTTTTGTGCAAGCAATTCAGTAGCCATGCGAACACGTGCCAGTGGAGAGCGCAGTTCGTGTGAAGCGTTGGCCAGCAGGCTGCGGTTGGATTCAACCAGTTGCGCGATGCGCCGCGCGGATTCATTGAACGTCTTGGCCAGCGTCGCGACTTCATCGTTGCCTTGTACATCCACTTGCACATCAAACTTGCCTGCGCCCAGCAACTCCACGCTGGCTTTCAGACGCTCCAGACGGCGTGTAATTCTGCGCACAATCGGATAAGTCGCCAACGCAACGCCCAGCGCGACCAGTGTGAGGCTGGCTATGACGGAATCAAGCCCGGGCACTGCATCTGGTGGTTTGAGAAGTTGCAGGCGTCGACCGTTGGCCAATACCAATTCCTGCACAAAGTCTGTGCTTGACGTATCAGCGATTGGCTTGCCCGACGAGGCCATGACTTCGCCCGATGTACCAAGAACACGTATTTGTAGACCCGAGGTCTCTGCAATTTGCGCGAGCCGAAGTTCAACGTCTCGCGCGGCCCCGGTAGCGATCACTTGTTCCGTGGAAATAGTCCCCAGCAGCGCGCGCGAAAACTGCCCAGGCGGGTCAATCAAAATGCGCGTGGCCGTTATGCCGATTACCAAGCCGACGATTCCGGTAGCAACGACAGCAAACCAGATGCGCAGATAGAGCCGGCCCATCAGGTTTGAGCCTTGGCAAACACGTAACCAACGCCCCGCACAGTCTGAATGCGTTGCGGCGTTTTGGGGTCGTCCTCGATTTCGGCGCGGATTCGCGCGATATGCACGTCGATCGAACGGTCAAAAGCTTCCAGTGCCATACCGCGGGTACGGTCCATCAGCTGTTCGCGCGACAGCACTTGCCCAGGACGCTCTGCCAGCGCAACCAAGGTGTCAAACTGGTGAGCGGTGAGCGCACACTCCCGCGAATCGACTCGCACCTTGCGGGCGTCCAGATCAATGCTCAGGCGGCCGAACTGCAACACCGCGCTGCTCTCTGAAGGTAGCGCAGGCCGGCGCAGCAGCGCGCGGATGCGTGCAAGCAGCTCCCGCGGTTCAAAGGGTTTGGAAAGATAGTCGTCCGCGCCCAATTCAAGACCCAAGACGCGATCCATGGTCTCACCCTTGGCGGTCAACATCAGCACCGGAAGGCGCGCGGCATCGTCCTTGCGGGAGCGCAAGGTTTTGCAGAACTCCAGGCCATCGCCGTCAGGCAACATGATGTCCAGGATCAGCAAGTCGAACTTGCTTGTATCGAGTTTTGATCTTCCAGTGCGGCAATCGAAAGCTTGATCGATATTGATCCGGTGCAACTGAAGATATTCAGCGACCATTGAGGACAGCCGGTCATCATCATCGACCAGCAGAACCCTTGGCACAGTGAAACTTGTAATGCTCTCAGAAGTCATGACTGAACTTTATCGCGTGAAGCCGGGTGGACCGAAGGACTTTGCGTGAGCCAGGGGAAACCATGCAAAGGTCCTTCGGGTCCGGCTGGGGAGCACACCCCAAAAGAATCTTATGCACCCCACGTTTCCACTCGTCCAATGCCGTGTAAAGAAAAGTAAAGCGAAGAAACCGAACGCTTGGTAGCCTAGGGCGATGAGAGCGAGCAAATTGAAGCGCATTTAAATCGAGAGTACGCAATATCCACGCGGCTTTTCAGCCGATTTGGCTTGAAGATGCGCATGAATATTGCGTGCCGTATTGATTGAATATGCGCTTGAGTGAGTTGATTGAACTCGATGATTGGCACGGAGCACGGGGTTTCGCAAAGCACTGCTTTGCGCCGTGCGACGCTCCGCGCGCCTGCCAGCGCGCGGTGGCTGATGCCAAAGCTAACGTACCAATTGATTGATCTCGATGATTGGCATAAGCACGGCCAGCACAATCATCAGCACAATCCCGCCCATCACCAAAATCAAAATCGGTTCGAGCAGCGAAGTCAGCGCCATGGTGCGGCGCTCCAGCTCTTTGGTTTGAATGTCGGCTGCGCGTTGCAGCATGTCGGGCAGGCGGCCGGTTTGCTCGCCGCTGGCAATCAAGTGGATCAGCACGGGCGGAAACTTTGCGCCTTCCGCCGATTGCAGCGCACGCGCGAGCGATGTGCCTTCGCGCACGCGTGTGATGGCGTGCTCCACTTTTGCGGCCAGCGCGTTGTTGGCGATGGTGTGGCGCGCTGCTTCCAGCCCGCGCAGCAGCGGCACGCCACCGGCGGTCAGGATCGATAGCGTGCTGGCAAAGCGCTCGGTTTCAATCGCGCGCACCAGCGCGCCCACAATCGGCAGGCCGAGCATGCGCGTGTGCCACTGCATGCGAATCGCCGGTACCTTCAGGCTGCGATGCACCATAAAAATTGCGCCGATCAGCAGCAAAAGCAGCGCCCACCACCAGCCGCGAATAAAGTCAGAAATCGCAATCAACGCCACGGTCAAAAACGGCAGCTGCTGCTTGGTGGAGGTAAACACACCCACCACTTGCGGCACCACATAGGTCATCAATGCGATCACAATCACAATCGCAATCACGCTCACAATCGCCGGGTAAGTCAGCGCCGCAAACACTTTGCCTTTGAGCGCACCGCGATTTTCCAACCAGTCCGCCAGGCGGATCAGCACGTTGGGCAAGTCGCCGGACTCTTCACCGGCAGCAATCAGTGCGCGGTACACATCGGGAAATTCTTTGGGAAACTCCGCCATCGCGTTGGCAAAGCTTGAGCCGCCGGTGACCTTGGAGCGCACTGCGGCCCACACGTCGCGGCCGGCAGGCTTTTCGGTCTGCTCGATCAACGCGCTCAGCGACTGTTCTAGCGGCAGCCGCGCGCCGATCAGGTTGGCCAGTTGGCGCGTGGCCAGCGTGAGATCGGTGCTGGAAAGGCGACGGCGAAACGTAATGCTCTTGGCGCTGCCGCCTTCGGCCACTGTTTCAGTCGACAGTGGCGTGAGGTTGCGGTCACGCAGGATTTGGCGCGCATGGCGGTCGCTATCGGCCTCCAGCACGCCGCTGAGGGCGCGGCCGGTGGCGTCGGCGGCTTCGTATTTAAATGCCGGCACTGGAAATGCTCCCCGTGACCAGCATGCAGGCGCTTCGCCCTGCACCCGACCTACTTTTCTTGCTCCGCCAAGAAAAGTAGGCAAAAGAAGGCGGATCCCCTTCAGCGCCCTTCGGGTTCCCGAATCTGCTGTTCTGCCAGCGGCGGCCAAAAGAACTCGCTTCGCTCAAACAGCTTTTGGCCGAAACCCCGCTGACAGAACAGCAGATTCGGCGCTTCAGAGGGCTAAGCGCAGCGTGCATAGATTGGGTTGTAAACAAGGGGGTTTGAAAGGCGAATACGCAATATCCATGCGCTTTTTGGAGCAAAAATGCTTGAAAACCCGCATGGATATTGCGTAGGAGCATTCAAAATCCTCTAGGCATCGCGCGTGACGCGGATCACTTCTTCCGGCGAGGTGTGCCCCGCCAGCACCCAGCGCACACCGTCCGCGCGCATGGTGACCATGCCGCCTTTGGTGGCTACGTTGCGGATGTCTTGTTCATTCGTGCCGTTGTGGATCAGGCGCTGAATCTCTTCGGTGACGGTGAGCAGTTCGTACACGCCGCTGCGACCGATGTAGCCGGTGTGACCGCAGGCGGGGCAGCCTACGGGGCGATACACGGTGCGGCCATTGAGCGTGTCTTGCTTTTTGCAGTGCGGGCAGAGTTTGCGCACCAGGCGCTGCGCGAGTACGCCCAGCAGCGAAGAAGAGAGCAAAAACGGCTCGATGCCCATGTCGGTCAAACGCGTGATGGCGCTGGGCGCATCGTTAGTGTGCAGCGTGGCCAAGACCAAGTGGCCGGTGAGCGAGGCTTGCACCGCAATCTGCGCGGTTTCAAGATCGCGGATCTCACCGATCATGATCACGTCCGGGTCTTGGCGCAGGATGGCGCGCAGCGCGGCGGCAAAGGTCAGGTCGATCTTGGGATTGACCTGCGTTTGGCCCACGCCGCGCAGCTCATATTCAATCGGGTCTTCCACCGTCATGATGTTGGTGGTGCTTGCGTCCAGCCGCTTCATCGCGGCGTACAGCGTGGTGGTCTTGCCGCTACCCGTGGGGCCGGTGACGAGAATGATGCCGTGCGGCTGCTTGATCAGCGCATCCATGGCATTGCGCGTGCTCTGCGCCATGCCCAGCGTTTCCAGATCAAGCCGCGCCTCGCTCTTATCCAGCAAACGCAGCACGGCACGTTCACCGTGGCCGGTGGGCAAGGTGCTCACACGCACGTCGACCGGGCGGCCACCCACGCGCAACGTGATGCGGCCATCTTGCGGCAGGCGCTTTTCGGCAATGTCCAGCTGCGCCATGATCTTGATGCGGCTGATCAGCGCGGAATGCAGCGCGCGCTTGGGCCGCGCAATATCGCGCAGCGTGCCGTCGATGCGCAGCCGCACGCTGGAGGTATCTTCAAACGGCTCGATGTGCACGTCGGACGCGCCTTCACGCACGGCCTGGGTGAGCAACGCGTTGATCAAGCGGATGATAGGTGCGTCGTCAGCCGATTCCAGCAGGTCTTCAACCGCTGGAATGTCTTCCATCATGCGGTTGAGGTCAACATCATCCGCCAC
>JBOFGW010000502.1:0-2798 GCA_051649325.1 Burkholderiaceae bacterium
CCCAAGCAGGCAGCCGAGAAGGTCATGGCAAAGACCTGGAAGGGGTTCGAGGCTAAGTACGTGGCAAGCGAAGCGCCGCCAGGCGGTACTCCGATCAGCAAGCAATCTGCCCTTGAAGCCCGCAACCGCGCCGTGATTCAGCGGTTTTTGGAGGAAGACCATGCAGCCCAGTGACAAATCCAAATTCATGGAAGTCTTGGCTGGCGTTCATGACTTTTACGGCAAGGACTTGTCGCCATTTGCGATGCAGGTTTGGCTTCAGGCTGTGGCGAGCGTTGATATCGACCAGGTGACCAAGGCGTTTTCCGCGCACCTGCACGACCCGGAGCGCGGCCAGTTCATGCCGAAACCGGCCGACCTGGTGCGCCAGCTTGTCGGCACGCACGCTGACCGCAGCTTGGTGGCCTGGGGCAAGGTCAACGAAGCCATGCGCGCCGTTGGGGCGTATGAGTCGGTCGTGTTCGACGACCCGACCATTCATGCCGCCATTGAAGATATCGGCGGATGGCCTGCGGTTTGCGCCGGCAAGGTTGACGAATTGCCGCACTTGCAGCGCCGGTTTTGCGACTCGCACAGGGCCTACAGCAAGCGCCCGGGCCACGCTTATCAGGCCAGGCTGCCGGGAATCTATGAGGGGCAAAACGCCACTGCCGGCAAGCGCGTTGCGCCGCCCGTGCTGATCGGCGATCCAGGGTTGTGCAAACAGGTTCTCGCCGGCGGTACCAGCGCGGCGCGCGTGCAGATCACGCAGCAAGTTGGCGGCGCTCTGCTGCTCCCAACGCCTCGAAAGGCCTCCGCATGACCCGCGCCCAAGCTCACCGAATCCTTAACGCGGCCCGCGACGGTCAGGCCGTGTCCATGGCCGCCATCACGCACGCGCTGCGCACCACCGGGGACATGCCGGTGTCGCCAGTCGCCGCGCTGGCAATGGCAAAGAGACGCGCAGTTGTTTGCGCGGGCGCCGAAAGCGTGATGGCCGAAGTCCGAGCAGGCCGCAATGTCGATCCGCACCGCGTGCAGTGGGCGTTTGATGTGCTTTCAACAAGAGAGGTTTTTGCATGATTGAATCAAAAGACACCAAGCAGTACACGAGTGATTTGTCGCTCGGCGAGCGGGTTTACCTGATCGTTGCAGGAGCGCTGGCCAGCGTTTGTTTTGCGGCAAGCGTTGGGTTTGTCGGGCGTTGGTTGGGGTGGTCGTGAACAAATACCGCAACAAGCCCGTGACCATTGGCGGCGAGAAGTACCGCAGCCAACGCGAGGCGGACAGACATCGAAACCTTACGCTGCTTCAGACTGCAGGAGAGATTGCAGGCCTTACGCGCGAGGTTCCGTTTGTGTTGGCGCCCGGCGTCAAGTTTGAGCGCGACAAGCGCGCAAAGCCTGCGCTGCGGTACGTCGCGGATTTCGTCTACACAACGAAGTTTGGACAGACCGTTGTGGAGGACTGCAAAGGCGTGCGAACCCAGGTTTACAGGATCAAGCGGCATTTGATGAAGGTGACGCATGGCATTGAGGTGTTTGAAACGTGACCCGCAAGCGCAGTCGCTACCTCCCAAAGCAAGGAGAAATAAATGATGATTTGGAACAGCAAATACGCTCTCACCGAAGGCTTGATCGAGCAGGAAGGCGAGAAGGTGAGCGACGGGATGGTGAGAGTCGGCCCGCTGCGGTACCTGCACGGCGAAGGCAAACAGTGGCACCGCACGCGCGAAAGCGCTGCCGCGCGAGCCGAAGTGATGCGCAAGGCAAAGATTGCCAGCCTGCGCAAGCATCTCTCCCGCATGGAGGCGCTGCGCTTTGATGCCTAACGTTCAAACTGAGAGGCCACAAAACGCGACCGCCGCAGCAGTCCTGCGCCTACACCCCAGCCTCGTTGACGCCCGGGCACTGACAGAAAAGTGGTGGCGGCAACATCTGGGAGAGCGGAAAAATGAGCAGACCGTCTATTGGCTGTGCTATCGCACGGAAACGCAGCAGCAAGAAGACGCCTAACCATGCGCAAACGAAGCTCATACCGCCCGCGCCCGGTCATGACAGACCCGTTGAGTATTTTGCGCCCCGCATCAAAGGAGCGCGCAGACAAAGTGATGTTGACCTTTTACACGGCGCTGGATGACATCAGCAGCGGCCGCAGCCCGGGCGAAAGCGAGTGGCGCAGCCTGGCCGACGCCATCAACACCGTCGAGACACTGACGCTGCACCAGCGCAAGCTAGTCAAGGCCGAAGTAATGCCGACAATCCAACAGGCCACCGAAGCCATGGTTGATGCCGCCAAGCAGTTTGAGCGTGCCGGCGTGATCAGGGTGAGTGGGCCGGGTCTGCAGGCACTGCGAGACGTGGTGGACATCTATGGGCAGTGCTGCGAAGCGCTCACCGAGCGCGAGATGGCGCTAGCGCAGGCGGAGACGCAGCGACGGGTGCATGCGTTGCAGCGCGCCAAGCGGCCGGCGAATGAGGTGGTGATGCTGTGATACGCCTACACCCAATCTTGATCGAGGCGGCCAAAGCCGCCGCGCTTTGGCAAGACCAGCGCCGACAGTGCCAGACTTGCGCTTATTTGCGCATCGCAAAATATTCGCGCGACGATGCTGTCATGACTTGCGCGGCCGCACAAACTAATGGCCGGCGTGGGCGGGACAACTGTGTCAACGTCCGCGCCGAAGGGCGCGAATGTGGGCCAGAGGCTAAGCTGTGGATAGATGCCCATGGGTGAGCGCCGCCTGTTTGTGCTCAGCCATCAGCAGGCCCGCCTGCGCGCCGGCGAAGCTGTTGCGCAGGCGCCAGAGGGGTTTGTTG